>JAGUZM010000288.1 GCA_020060805.1 Deltaproteobacteria bacterium
CGAATTCTTCAAGGGTCAGGAGGAGGTCCAGAAGATAACCGATGAGTTTATCAAGAAGATCGATCAGGTCACTTCCGAAAAAGAAAAGGAGATCATGGAATTCTAAACCTCTCCCCGCCGTGCTCCGACCCTTCCTTTCAGATGCCCCGAAGGCCGTCCTCAGGCCGCGACCGAACATCTCCCCCGCAGCCGTCCCAGGAGGAGACCTCCTTGGAATCCTGCATCAGCGGGATTGCGGACTCGCCGGGGCCCACCCTCAGTGGGTCACCCTCGAAACCTTGCCCGGAAAGTGCGACGAAGCTCCGAACGAAAGGTCTACGTTAGATCATGGTCAACCTCGTACCTGAAAAGCTCCCGAAGCATGTGGCGATCATCATGGACGGCAACGGCCGATGGGCCAAGCAAAGGGCCATGAACCGTATCCGCGGCCACCAGGAAGGGGCCGAGTCGGTTCGCGAGGTCGTCAGGACGACCCGGGAATTGGGCATTCCGTGGCTAACCCTGTATGCTTTTTCAGAGGAGAACTGGAGGAGGCCCCGCTACGAGGTCAATGCCCTGATGAAACTCCTGAAACGGTTTGTCAGGGCTGAACTCGAAGAAATGCTACAGAACGGTATCCGGCTCCAGTCCATAGGTCGGGTCCACAAACTTCCCCAGGACGTTCAGAAAGTTCTTCAGGAGGCGGAGAAAAAAACAGCATCCAACAGGGACACGGTCCTCACCCTCGCCCTGAGCTACGGCGGCCGCCAGGAAATGACGGACGCCATCACGGCGATCGTCCGGAGCGCAGAAAAAGGAGAGGTGACATCCGGAAGTATCACGGAGGAACTGATCGAAAAAAGCCTTTATACGCGGGGCATGCCTGATCCCGACCTCCTCATACGGACGAGTGGGGAATGCCGGGTGAGCAATTTTCTTTTGTGGCAATTGGCCTACACGGAGATTTACCTGACCCCTACCCTCTGGCCTGATTTCAGGAAAGAGGAGTACCTCAAAGCCCTGGAGGAATACCAGAGAAGAGAGCGGAGATTCGGCGCTACGGGAGAGCAGGTGGCCGGCGCCAAAGGGCGATGGGAACTCTGATGGCCGGAGGGCAGGGGGAGGATGGGAATTCTTCATGACGCACCTGCGAAGATGGATCACCAGCATTGTCGCCATACCCATTCTGCTCTACGCCATGGGCCCCGGCCCAAGATGGCTCTTTTGCGGCCTGGTCTCCTTTGTCTCCCTCGTTGCGCTCTATGAGTTTCTCAGGATCACCTCCCCCCACCTTTCCCGGGCTGCCAGAATTCTAAGCTTGAGCCTTAGCGTCGGCTTCATGCTTCTCGCGTTCCAGGGCCCGCCCCGGGTGGCCGTGGTGTATTTCCCTCTCTCCATGTTCCTCCTGTGGTCTGTTCTGCTATTTTCGAGCCCTTCCGAAAGGTCCCGTTCCGTCGAGCATCTGGGGAAGATCGCCCTCGGGTTCACATACGTCTGCCTACCTCTGTCCCTTCTCCTCATCATCCACGGGCAACCAGAAGGGAATGGGTGGATCTATTTCCTTCTCTCCGTGGTTTTTGCGGGTGACACCGGAGCATTCTATGCAGGCCGGTTCACCGGGAAGCACAAGCTCTATCCGGCCATCAGCCCGGGGAAAACCTGGGAAGGCGCCGTCGGGGGCTTTGCGGCGAGTGTGCTCGCGGCATTCCTCTTTACTTTGGTGTTCCCCCTCCCCCAGCCCCTTTTAAAGATTCTCGCGTTGGCCGCTTGCCTATCCGTGGCCGAACAGGTCGGGGACCTGGCGGAGTCCATGCTCAAAAGGGTGTACGCCGTCAAAGACTCAGGCCGGATCCTTCCGGGGCACGGCGGCATGCTGGATCGAATCGACGGCCTTCTGTTTTCAGTTCCGGTCCTGTACCTGTTCGTGTCCTGAGCCGTTCTGTATGACATAAGGGCTAACCACAGGTGGGTGATGAGGGGCATGCTTGAAAAAACCGTGAAGTTTTCGTACGATTGAAGGTGCCAGGAGGCGGCGAGGGAAGATGAAACCTAATTTTTTTGACAGGGCGCGGGTTCTTGTCACCGGGGGAGCAGGGTTCCTCGGCTCCCATCTTTGTGAGCGGTTAGTCAAAGAAGGCCATTACGTCATGTGCCTGGACAACTACTTTACGGGCACCAAGCGAAACATATACCATCTCCTCAAGCATGAAAACTTCGAAGCCATCCGGCATGACCTCGTCAACCCTGTTTTCCTGGAGGTGGACGAGATTTACAACCTGGCCTGCCCTGCCTCTCCGATTCACTACCAATACAATCCCGTGAAAACGGTGAAGACCGCCGTGATGGGTGCGATCCACATGCTCGGCCTGGCCAAGAGGGTGAAAGCCAAAATCCTGCAGGCTTCCACCAGCGAGGTTTACGGCGACCCGACGGTTCATCCTCAAAAGGAGTCCTACTGGGGGAACGTGAACACCATCGGCCTCAGGGCCTGCTATGACGAGGGAAAACGATGCGCGGAGACGCTTTTTTTTGACTACCATCGCCAGAACAGGGTCAACATCCGGGTGGTTCGGATATTCAACACCTACGGGCCACGGATGCATCCCAATGACGGAAGGGTCATCAGCAACTTCATCGTCCAGGCCTTGAGGGGTGAGCCGATCACGATCTTCGGGGATGGAAGCCAGACCCGGTCTTTCTGCTTCGTGGAGGATATGATCGAAGGGCTTGTGAAAATGATGAACGGGCCGGATGGGTTCGTGGGTCCGGTGAATCTGGGTAACCCTTCGGAGTACACCATACTCGAAATCGCTGAAGAGATTGTCCGCCAGACGGATTCAAAGTCCCGGCTTGAATTCCTGCCGGCCCTGGAGGACGACCCCAAGCGCCGGCAGCCCGATATCAACCTGGCGAAGGCCCGGCTGGGCTGGACGCCGAAGGTGGGCTTGGAGGAGGGATTGGCCAGGACCATTCAGTATTTCAGGGAGCTTTTGTCTGGGGCATGAAAAAGATAGCCATCCTCGGTTCAACCGGCTCGATCGGCTCCAATTGCCTGGAGGTCATCGACACCCACCCGGAGAGGTACAGGGTGGTTGCCCTTGGGGCAGGAAAAAACCTGGACCTCCTGGAGAAGCAGGTTAGGCGATTCCGGCCCAAAAGCGCAGCCCTCCTGGATCAGCCCCTTGCTGAAGAACTCAGAAGAAGGCTTGACAAGGCGTGGGGCACAGAGGTTTTCGCGGGCACCGAGGGATTCGTCCGTTTGTCCCAGATGGAAGAGGCCGACACGGTTATCTCGGCCATGACCGGGGCCGCAGGGCTGATCCCGACCTTTGCCGCGGTCCGGGCGGGGAAGAATGTGGCCCTGGCGAATAAAGAGGTGATCGTCATGGCCGGCGCCCTCGTCATGGCCGAGGCCAGAGAGCGGGGCGTCTCCATCATCCCGATCGACAGCGAGCACAGCGCCATCCTCCAGTGCCTTCAGGGCCACCCGAGAGAGGACGTCCGGAGGGTGATCCTGACCGCCTCGGGCGGGCCTCTTCAGGGGTCCACGGAGGAGCAGCTGAAATCGGTAACGCCCGAGCAAGCTCTAAAGCATCCCAACTGGGATATGGGCAGAAAGGTCACGATCGACTCAGCCACGCTCATGAACAAAGGCCTCGAAACCATCGAGGCGAAGTGGCTGTTTGATTTGAGGGTTGACCAGATCAGCATCCTTATTCATCCACAGAGCATCGTTCACTCCATGGTGGAATACAAGGACGGGTCGGTCATCGCCCAGCTCGGCATCCCTGACATGTTGACACCGATCTCATACGCCCTATCTTATCCTCGTCACGTGGAGACATTCCTCCCGGCCCTGAGGCTTGCGGAGGTGGGGACGCTCAGCTTCCGGGAACCGGATTACAAGAAGTTCAGATGCCTGGACCTTGCCAGGGCTGCGGCGGAGACAGGAGAGAGTATGCCCGCAGCCCTGAACGGCGCGAACGAGGTGGCCGTGGAATTGTTCCTAAAACGGGAGATCGGGTTTCTCCAGATCCCGGACCTGATCGAGAAGACCATGACGGCCCATACACCCAGAAGGGTGGACAGCATCGAAACCGTCCAGGAGGTGGATGCCTGGGCGAGGAAAAAAGCGAGGAGCTTCGTCTGAAAGGCTCTCGCGGGTCAATGAGAGTGCTGCCCGTGGGATGGGCTCAAGGCCTCAGAAGGATCGGATGATGTCATTTATCATATATTATCTTTTGCCTTTCGCCGTGGTGCTGGGGGTTCTCATCTTTTTTCATGAGCTGGGACACTTCCTGGTGGCCAAATATTTCGGGGTGAAGGTGCTCAAGTTCTCCCTGGGGTTTGGGTTCAAACTGGTGGGGAAGAAGATCGGGGAGACAGAGTACGTCATCTCCAGCGTTCCTCTAGGGGGTTACGTCAAGCTGCTGGGGGAGAATGATCATGACACGGAAACCGTCCCGCCGGAAGAGGCCCACAGAACCTTTAATAACCAGCATGTCCTGAAAAGAATGGCCATTGTAGGGGCGGGCCCCTTTTTCAACCTCTTCCTGGCCCTCGTCTTGTTCTGCGGCTTCAGCTTCGTATCGGGCAGCTACATCCTGATCCCTGAAATCGGGCAGGTTCGAAAAGACTCTCCTGCCGACAAAGCAGGCCTGATGAAGGGCGACCTGATTACCTCGATGCAGGGGGAGCCCGTAAAGAGCTGGCAGGAAATCAAGGGATACATCCAGAAGGGCGCCGGAAAACCACTGGAGATCACGATCCAGAGGGAGCAAGAGCGCCTGTCCATGACCGTGATCCCGGAACATGGGGTGGAAAAAAACATTTTCGGGGAGGAAGTGGGCTCGGCCTTCATCGGTATTGTCGCTTCAGGAAAATACGAAAAGCTGGAACTCGGGATCGGGGAGGCCCTGGTCGAAGGTTTTCTGAAGACCTGGGAGGTGTCCAAACTGACCTGCCTGACCGTCATTAAGCTCTTCCAGGGCGTGGTTTCGATAAAGACCCTCGGGGGCCCCATCATGATAGGCCAATTGACCGGCCAAGCCGCACAAGAGAGTTTCAGCTACCTGATTCCGCTCCTCGCGGTGATCAGCATCAATTTAGGGATACTCAACCTCCTCCCTGTTCCCATCCTGGACGGCGGCCTGATCGTTTTCCTCCTGATCGAGCTGATCATCGGAAAGCCGATCAGTCTCAGGAAACGCGATGTTGCCCAGAAAGTGGGCGTTCTCCTCCTGGCCGTGCTCATCGTGGTCGTGACCATCAATGATCTGTCCAGAATCGAATCGTTCAGGAAGCTGTACGAAAGGCTGTTCGGCTAGGGGGGGAGATGATATTAGCGATCAACACCTCGACCCCTCAATTCAGCGTCGGTGTCCTGAGGGAAAGCGGGGCTGTCCTGGCCGAGCAGTTCATGGCTGCCAAATCCAAGAATTTCCGCGCCATGATGCCTGTGCTGGACGGGCTTCTGCGACACTCCGGGGTGGAATGGAAGGAGATCAGCGCCCAGGCGGTGGCTGTGGGGCCCGGAAGCTTTACAGGCCTCAGGGTGGGGCTCGCCTTGGCCAAAGGAATCTGCCAAGGCCTGGGCATCCCCGTGGTAGGGGTATCCAGCCTTGAAGCGCTGGCCGGCCAGTCGCCCGAGGGAGGTCTGCCCATATGCTCCATCATCGAGTCAAGGAAGGGAGAGGTTTTTGCCGCCCTGTTTAAGAAAAACGGTCAAGGGCTCGCCAGAATGAGCGACGACTCGATCTTGAAATACGGAGAACTCCCGGGTTTCATCAAGAAGACCACCCTGTTTCTCGGCAATGATTTTGACAGCCAGTCAAGGTTGCTGCACGACGTCCTGGGGCCGAAGGCAAAGCTCGCCCCTTCCCATGTCTGGGGTCTGAAGGCTTCCGCCGTGGGGCTGCTCGCCATCGGGCGTGTGAAAGAGCAACGCTTCGACAGCCTTCTCGATTTGATCCCTTTTTATCTCAAGCCGCCGGACATCAAGCCCAATCCCTTCGCTTCCGGTCAGGAACCCCGCCCGGCCGAGGGTCGCGGATCTAACTCCACCCCTCCAGCGGATTTCGCTATAAAGGGGCGAGGCAAGGACAAAGGA
>JAGUZM010000082.1 GCA_020060805.1 Deltaproteobacteria bacterium
CTCGCTCCTAGAGGTGGGAACCGGTTTTCACCCCGAACTGACGGGACATGAGAACATTTACCTCTACGGCGCCATCCTCGGCATGGACCGGTGGGAAATCACGAGGAAATTCGATGAGATTGTTGCTTTTGCCGAGCTTGAGAAATTCATCGACACGTCGGTGAAGAAATATTCCAGCGGCATGTATATGCGCCTAGCTTTTGCCGTTGCCGCCCACCTTGAACCGGAGATTCTCCTGGTCGATGAAGTCCTGGCTGTGGGCGATGCCGCGTTTCAGAAAAAATGCCTGGGCAAAATGGGGGATGTTTCGAATGAAGGACGGACGGTCCTGTTTGTGAGCCACAACATGGCTGCGGTGGAACATCTCTGCAAGAGGGGAATCGTTTTGAACGGAGGAGCGATGGTCCACATCGGCACCCAGACTGAGGCGATCACGGAATATCTCATGACCAATGCCCGGACAACCGTATCTTTGCGCGATCGGACGGACAGGGTGGGTTCCGGTGGGGTGAGGGTCGTGGGGATCGAGATCAAAGACCGGCAAGGACATACGCTGGAGGCCGTCCCATGCGGCCAGGAGGCCTATATTCATCTCCACTACGAATCCCAGCCCGATTTTCGGAGTCGCAGCGTCATCGCCAGCATCGCATGCAAGACAGCCTTGGATGTGCCTGTATTTCTTCACCACAACCGGTTGACCCATCAGGAATTCGGCGACTTGCACGAGAAGGGCGCTTTCGTGTGCCATCTGAAATCATTACCCCTGCCCCCGGCAAACTACCGCATCGCGTTCAGCGTCATATCCGCCGGCTCTTACCTGGACTACATCGAAGATGCCGCGGAGTTGAACGTGACCGAAGGAGATTTCTTCGGCTCCGGAGAGGTTCCGCCTATCAGCCATGGCGTGTGTCTCGTCGAGGGGAGCTGGCATCTTGAAACGAAAACCGGGCTGAAGGGGTCCGAGGCTGAGAGGTGATGCTTAAGGCAACGCTTTTGAAAGCCGGGCGTTACATCCGCAAGCACGTCAAACGGCCCTACGCATCACCGGAAGCGGTGGAGAGGGCGGAATGGTCGTTTTACGTCAACACCCTCAGGGAGGGAATGACGGTCTTCGATGTGGGAGCTTATCTCGGAGAGGTGACCCTCCTCTTCTCGAAGTTCGTCGGCCCCCAGGGCCGCGTGCACAGTTTCGAAGCGGGCAGGGCATCCTTCAAACGCTTGTCCGCCGCGTGTGATGCCATGGGTTGCAAAAACATCGCCCTCAACCATCTCGCTCTCCTGGACCGGCCGGGGCCGGTGAAGCTGAATATCTACGATGACGAGAACATGAGCCTCAATACGATCGCCCAACGGCCGCTACAGGACTATGGCATTGCTCTCTCCCCGGTAGGCACGGAGGAGGTGACGGCCACGACGGTAGACGACTACTGCCAGAAAGCCGGGATTGGACACATCGACTTGCTCAAGATCGACGTGGAGGGCGCAGAATATCAGGTGCTCCTGGGGGCGCGCCGGATGCTGGAAGAGAAAGGGATTGATTGCTGTGTTTTCGAATTCGGTCAGACCACCTTCGATATGGGGAACGACCCCGAGAAGATCGAGGGATACCTGAGGCTCGTGGGGTACCGGGTCAGAAACGTTGTCCGCCGGGACCCTGTATTTCCGGGCCGACAAAGCGCCCATAGCGCCCGTTTTGCCGTCCACGTTGCGAGGCCGAAATGACGATCCCCGAGATTTCATGGATGCTCCGAAACGGCATGCATGCCTTGTCCCCGGGGCGGCAACTGTCCCGTCTGCGCCGCTATTTGAAAGCATGGGGACACTTCTGGGAGAGTTATCGCCGGTACTGCAAACTTGTCCCCCCTGAGGGAAAGCCTCCGGCACGCTATCTTCAGCCTTGCATCGGAGAAGATACGGAAGAAACTGAAGTGGAACCCATTTACTACTATCAGGATTCATGGGCTTTCGAAAAAATCGTCAACAACCGGCCTTCGTGGCACGTGGACGTGGGTTCACACCACACTTTCGTTTCCTTCCTCTCCAAGATCCTGCCTGTTTTCTTTGTGGACATACGCCCCCCTTCCCTTCCCCTCGATACATTGCAATTCCAGCAGGGATCGATTCTGGCGTTGCCTTTTCGGGATGCATCGGTTCCCTCCTTGTCCAGTCTCTGCGTGATCGAGCATATCGGACTCGGTCGTTACGGAGAACCCCTCGACGCCTACGGGTCGGAAAAAGCCATACGGGAATTAAAACGGGTCGTCATGCCTGGCGGAGACCTGTATCTGTCTTTTCCCCTCGATGATGAGGACAGGACCTATTTCAATGCCCACAGGGCTTTCCGGGAAGAAAATGCCCTGCGGTTTCTTCTGCCCTTCCATTGCGTCGAAAGAAGATACATCTATGGAAAGAGTTTTCTCGATCACCCGAAATCCGGGTTTGGAACAGGGTGCTATCATTTGAGACGGCCGGGGTGATGGAATGGATGCGCAAAGCATGGATTTGGTATTCAGTGGAGGTTGAGAAGGATGGGTCGCTTCCAGATGGGACCTCCCGCAGATTTGGTCCTCAGGTTCAAAGCCGAATATGGCTTAAGGGCCTTTGTTGAGACAGGGACCTACTACGGCAAGACCGCTTTTTGGGCAGCATCCCATTTTGATCGGGTGATCACCGTTGAATGCTCCAAGAAGCTCTATGACGAGGTCGCCTCAAAGCCGGGAAAGCCCGAGAACATCCAGTTTCTTTTCGGCGATTCCAGGCATGTCCTCAAGACCGTTGTCCCCATGTTGACCCACCCTGCCCTCTTCTGGCTCGACAGCCACTGGTGCGAAGGTGAGACGTCCGGCCAGGGAGACGACTGCCCGCTGCTTCAGGAGATCTCCGAGATCATCACTTCCCCCCACGGGCATTTTATCTTCATCGACGATGCGCGCTTTTTCATGTCTCCTCCCCCGGTTCCCCATCAGGTACGCCAGTGGCCAACGGTCAGTGAAGTGGTCGATGCCCTCAGGAGAGGAGTGCATAACCCTTACATCGTCATTTTCAAGGATGTGATCATCTCTGTGCCGGATCGTGCGAAACCCCTCCTCGCTAATTATTGCCAGGAGGCCAACACCCTTGAAGAAGACCAGGAACCCATCCCTGAGACCGGTTTTAGAACCGGGTGCAGGCACATGCTCAAGGGTATGAAGGTCCTGGGGAACGCCCTGGCGGCCCGGTTTCGGCTCATGACCTCTGATCACAAAACGGGCGGGGCTGTCTAATGATTCGCCTTCACCCCATACCCGGCGCCGATTACCTCTGCCCCTATTGCCAAGTCCCGCTGGCCGTGAAGGACTGGTATATTCCCGGCATGCGCACCCTCGCGTATGCCTCGTGCCCTGAATGCCGCAAAGATTACTACGCAGACCTTCCGGCGGGCCACGGTTTGCTTCACCCGGTGCTGTTGGAAAGGGAGAGCGGAAAAACCCATGATCCCTACGGCGCAGACTGGTTTGCAAAATGGCTCAGAGACTCCTACGCCCGGCGCGTTCAAAGGCCGATCCTGTTTCAAACAGAGGATTTCCGGCCCCTGCGAAAGCCGATCCTGCTGAATTGCCTGGATGCCCTTTACGGCCACAGCCTTCTGAAACTCCTGAACGCTCAGTATTACATCGATCACCGAGGGGATCTCGATCTCGTCATCCTGATTCCCCGCAATTTGCGCTGGCTCGTGCCCGAGGGCGTGGCGAGCGTCTGGACTCTGGACCTGCCCCTCAGCCGCGGCACAGAGTGGAACGATTGGGTGGCCATGGAAATCAAGGGCCGTCTTGAAGCCTTCGATGAATGCTGGCTGAGCCTCGCCATCTCACATCCCCATCCCAGGGACTTTTCTATCGAGCGCTTCACCCGGGTCAAGCCGTTTCCCGTCGGCGAGTGGGGCGACCGCCTGGAGAAGCCGGCCATCACCTTTGCCTGGCGTGAAGACCGGCCCTGGTGGAATTCTGCAAAGGGTTCCCTGAATCAAAGCCGTTTGCGCCGTCTCAAAAGGAAGATCCTCGGCCCCCCTTCGACTGAAGCCAAGGTGAGGGAGCAAAAGAAAAGGGTGATTGCCCTGGCAGAGACGATCCGGAGGACGAACCCCCGTGTGGATTTTGCCGTCGCGGGCATCGGCACTCCCGGCGGGTTTCCCGGCTGGGTCTCCGATATGAGGGTGCTGCAAGTCGATGAGGACACGGAAAGAATCTGGTGTGAGCGTTATTCAAGAAGCCACGTGGTCGTGGGCGTTCACGGGTCCAACCTGCTTTTGCCCTCTGCCCATGCAGGAGCGGTCCTGGAACTCGTGCCCCCTGATCGCTGGAGCAACCTGGTCCAGGACATCCTTGTTCCTCCCCAGGACGTGAGGAGTCTCCTTTACCGCACCCGATTCCTTCCCCTGGAGACACCCGCCGGAATGGTGGCAGAAGTTCTGACCTCGATGCTTCAGTATACTCCTGAGGCGGAATTGAGTTTCACCCCGCCCTGGACGGATCATAAAGTCTTGGGGCCTGATCCATGGACCCCAGCCGAGAAGAGGCGAAGGTTCTCTCGGAACTGGGGGCAAGTAGGATGAGATTTCTCGTTCTCAACACCGACTATCCCGAGTTTCTCGACTGGCTCTACACCCGGCACAAGGGTTTGGAAGAGCAGCCCTATGAGGAACAGGCGCGGGTTCGTGCAGAAAGCCTCTTCGGCCTGGCCGATTTCTACTCGAGCAACCTGGTGAAGCTCGGACACGAGGCATCGGACATCTTTGTGAACAATGAGGCGATGCAAAAGAAGTGGGCAAAAGAACATGGACTGGCTCAGGGGCCTGATTTCCGCTGGCGCCTTTATCGACGCCGGGGCCTTATTCCGTGGGTCGGCCGCGTTCGGAATAAACAATGGCTCAGGTCGGTCCTGGCCGCGCAAATCCAACACGGCCGGCCTGATGTGGTCATCAATCTGGCGATGGACGGCCTGGACACCTCGTTTCTGCAGGAAATCAAGCCTGGAATCCCCTTGTTGGCCGGGGTCGGTGAGCCCCCTGCCATGGACAAACAGAAAAGCTGGAACGTCTACGACCTGGTCCTCGCTCCGTCGGAGGCGATGGCCGGCTACTTTCGCAACAGCGGAATCAAATCCGAGGTGTTGAGGTTCGCTTTCGAACCCAGGACGGGTCTCTCCATACCCCCAGGAACACCCAGAACGATTCCTGTTTCGTTTGTGGGTTCCCTCGGCC
>JAGUZM010000556.1 GCA_020060805.1 Deltaproteobacteria bacterium
CCGAGCCGCACGCTCAGGCTGGGGGTGGCGGGAACGATCTCGCGGTCCGGATCGCGCATGTACATGTAGACGATGACCTTGAGATAGAAGTAGAGGCTGATCATGCTCGCGATCACGCCGATGATGACGATGGGGATGTCGCCCGCGGCGACGGCAGAGTAGAAGAGATAGAACTTGGCGAAAAAGCCCCCGGTAGGCGGCATGCCGATCAGGGAGAAGAGGCAAAGGGCCATGGCCGCACCCATCAGAGGATAGCGGTAAGCGAGCCCCGACCAATCGGGAATGTTTTCCAGCTCCTTTTCCCCGCCGCTCACCGCGACGATGACGCCGAAGGCGCCGAGGTTCATGAACGCGTACGCCGCGAGGTAGAAGAGCATCGCCGCCCCTGATTGCAAGGTGCCGACCGAAAGCCCCACCAGAATATAGCCGGCGTGGGCGATGCTCGAATAGGCGAGCATCCGCTTGATGTTCTCCTGCATCAGGGCCATCAGGTTGCCGCCGAGCATCGTCAGAACGGCAAGCCACCAGAAGATGGGCTGCCAGTCGGAGATGTTGTTCCCGAAGGCGATCGCAAACACGCGGATCGCCGCGCCGAAGGCGGCCGCCTTCACACCCATGGACATGAAGCCCGTGATCGGCGCCGGCGCACCCTGATAGACGTCCGGGGCCCACATATGGAACGGGATGCTCGCGACCTTGAAACCGAACCCGACCAGGATGAGTCCCATGCCGATGGCGAAAAGCTTCGGCTCGTGAATCCCGTCGCCCGCCGCTGCCATCGCGATCTGGTTCAGGTTGAGGGATTCCGCGGCGCCGTAGACCAAGGCGATCCCGTAGACGAGCATGCCCGAGGCAAAAGAGCCCAGGATGAAGTACTTGAGGGCAGCCTCGGCCGCGAAAGGCTCGTCCCGCCGGATGCCGACCAGGACATATACGGAAAGGGACATGATCTCCAGGGAGATGAAAATGCTGATCAGGTCCGCGGAACTGACGAGGAGCATCATCCCCACGGCGGAGAAGAGGAGAAGCGTGTAATACTCGTAGACCTGGATGTCGTTCCGCCGGAGGTAATCCATGGAGAGGAGGGTCGTGATGAACGTCCCCGCGATGACGATGATCTTCAGGAACACGCTGAAGGCATCCAGCTGATAGGCCCCGTAAAACGCTTCGGCTTTGATACCGAACGTATCGAGGGCGAAGAGCCCTGCGATCACCAGGCCGCTGGCTGCAAGAAGCCCTGCATAGGACCTCGTCTCCCCGGCCCGGGAGAACACACCCACCAGGAGGATCACGAAGGCGAATCCGATCAGCACCAGCTCGGGGCTCAGGAGTTCAAAAGGGAATTGGCTCATGTCAACGGGCAGCATGCTGAGACCCTCCGGCAGCCTCGGCGGAGCCGGGACCCTTGATCGGCACGGGCAGAGCCAGCACCTGGGCGAGCTCCAACGGGGCTTTTGGCCGCTCCACGGTCATGGCGGAAACCATGCCCGCCTGGGTTCTCATGCGGGCATTGAACTGATCCACGGAGACCGCCATTTTTCTCAGAAACGGATCCGGGTAAACGCCGATGACGAAGATGGCGACGATAATAGGCAGAAGGACGAAGACCTCCCGCAGGCTGAGATCCTTCAGGCTGCGGTTCTCTTCCTTGGTGATTTGACCGAACATGACGCGCTGGAACATCCAGAGCATGTAGACCGCTCCGAAGATGACGCCGGTGGTGGCCAGGATGACCAGGATGACCGCTCCGCCGAAGATGTGGGTCCCCCCTGCCCTGTAGGCGTCGGAAAAGGCCGTGGTGAAGGCACCCAGGAGCACCAGGAACTCGCCGATGAAACCGTTCGTCCCCGGGAGGCCGACCGAGGAGAGGGTCACGATCATGAAGAAGGCTGCAAACACGGGCATGACCTTGGCGATCCCGCCGAAGTCGGAAATCAGGCGGGAGTGCCTCCGCTCATAGATGATGCCGACGATGAGAAAGAGGGCGCCCGTGGACAGGCCGTGGTTGACCATCTGGAGCACCGAACCGCTGACGCCCATGGCGTTATAAGCGACCATGCCGAGCATCACGAACCCGAGGTGGCTCACCGAGCTGAAGGCGACGAGTTTCTTCAGGTCGGGCTGTACCATCGAAACCAGGGCGCCGTAAACAATCCCGATCACCGCAAGAACGGCGATGAGGGGCGTAAAATCCATGGCGGCCTGAGGGAACAGAGGCATGGCGAGACGGATGAAACCGTAGGTCCCCATCTTCAGCAGAACCGCGGCGAGCACCACCGAGCCCGCTGTCGGCGCCTCCACGTGGGCGTCAGGCAACCAGGTGTGGAAGGGGAACATCGGCACCTTGATCGCAAAAGACAGGGCAAAGGCCAGGAAAAGCAGGTGGTGCACCCCCATGCCCAGGAACAGCGCGTCCCGGGGGATCTGGAGGTTATGGAGGTCGAGAAACTCGAGGGTCGCTTTGCCGAACTGCTCCACCCCCAGCTGGTAGATGTAGAAGATGGCCACCAGCATGAGCAGGGAGCCCACCATGGTGTAGACGAAGAACTTGATCGCCGCGTAGATCCGGCGCGGGCCTCCCCAGACGCCGATGATGAGGTACATGGGCACCAGCATCAGTTCCCAGAAGATGTAGAAGAGAAAGAGGTTCAGGGAGGCAAAGGTGCCGATCATCGCCGTCTGCATCAGGAGCATGGCGATGACGAACTCCTTGACCCGCTTCTCCACGGCGTGCCAGATGGAGAGCATCACGATCGGGCCGAGGAAGGTGGTCAGCATGATCAGGAGGAGAGAAATGCCGTCGATGCCGAGATGGTAATAGATCCCAAGGCCCGGCACCCAGGGGATCATTTCCTGGAACTGCATGCCCGTCGCGTCCGAGTCGAACGCCGCCCACAGGGGAATGGAGATGAAAAAGCCTGCGAGCATCGTGGCAAAACCGATCCCTTTGATCAGCTTCTCCTCTCCTTTGTCCACGAAGGCGACCAGCAGAATCCCGACGAGAGGCAAAAAGGTGACCGCGCTTAGAATCGGAAACCCGTATGTGGAGAATTGATCCATTGCATCCCTTTACGCTCGGCTCTTCGGCGGGGTAGCCCCACCCCTTTCGCCGCACCCCCCTTGCTTCGACGCCCGAAGGGGGGCCGCCGATGCCTACACCAGAGCCGTGATAATGATCCAGATGATCACCGCGAGCCCGGCAAACATGCTCAGGGCATAGAACTGAACATTGCCGGTCTGCACGTACCGAATGACGTCCCCCGCGAACGTCGTCACCCGGGCGACCAGGTTGACCGTGAGGTCGATGATCCGGACATCCACACCCTGCCAAAACACCCAGACGGACAGAAGCCGGATCGGCTGAACGACGACGGCGTTGTAGATCTCGTCCACGTAGAACTTGGCCAGGGAGGCGCGGTAAAACACGGAGGTGATCCCCTTCCGTGCGAGGTTCGCCAGAAGCTCCCGCTGGGAGGTCCACAGGTACAGGCCCAGGCCGATGCCGACCGCCGGGATGATCAACCCGATCACGAAAACGGTCACTTCCAGGGAATGGACGGCCTGGGCATCGCCGATGGCAGCCCGGAATCCCATTTGGGACGATTTGAAAACAGGGGCCAGCCAGTGCTCGAAGTAATTCGGGATGTGGAGCGCCTCGCCGAGAAAAGCGGGAATCCCGATCCACCCGCCGATGATGGAGAGAAAGCCCAGGACGGCCACCACCCCCCACATCGAAAATGCGGGCTTATGGGGGTGCTCCGCCGTGTGCCTGTCCACCCGGCTCTCGCCGAAGAAGGTGAGCACCGTCAGGCGCCACATGTAAACGGCCGTGAAAACCGCGGTGATCGCGCCGACAAGGTAAATCCACACCGCCCCCCGCTCGCTCGCCAGGGCCATCCACAGGATCTCGTCCTTGGAAAAAAAGCCGCTGGTGACAAAGGGCAGCCCGGATATGGCCAGGGTAGCCGCCACCCAGGCCAGGAAAACGGCCTTCATCCCCGGCATGTGCCGCAGGCCCCCCATCTTGCGGATATCCTGCTCGCCGTGGAGATAATGGATCACGGCGCCGCTGCCCAGGAAGAGGCATGCCTTGAAAAAGGCATGGGTCATCAGGTGGAAAATGCCCGCCGTGTAGGCGCCCACGCCCACGCCGACGAACATGAACCCGAGCTGGCTCACCGTCGAGTAGGCGAGGACCTTCTTGATGTCGTTCTGCGTGAAGGCGATCATCGCAGCCCACACCGCCGTGAGCACGCCCACGCCCGCCACAACCGCCATCGCCAGGGGCGAGAGGTGGTAGAGGAAATTCATCCGCGCCACCATGTAGACGCCGGCGGTCACCATGGTCGCGGCATGGATCAGCGCGGAGACGGGCGTGGGGCCCGCCATGGCGTCCGGGAGCCATGTGTAGAGCGGAAGCTGGGCGCTCTTGCCCGTCGCCCCGATGAAGAGGCTGATGCAGGCGATGGTGATGATCCCCGCTTCGATCGGCACGGAACCGGAATGAACGATCTGCGCCAGCTGCGGGATGCTGGTGGTGCCGAAGTACCAGAAGAGAATCGCCATCCCGAAGATGAACCCGGCGTCGCCGATCCGGTTCACGATGAACGCCTTCTTGCCGGCCTCGGCTTTCTCGTTGTCCTCGTACCAGAAACCGATCAGGAGATAACTGCAGAGCCCGACGCCCTCCCAGCCGAGGAAGAGGCCCACCAGGTTGTCGGAGAGAATCAGGACGGTCATCGAAAAAATGAAGAGGTTCAGGAAGGAGAAGTACTTCCCGTACCCGGGATCATCGTGCATGTACCCCATGGAGTAGACGTGAATCAGGAAGCCGACGCCGGTGACCACCAGAGCCATGACGCCGGAGAGCGGGTCGAGGTAGAAATTGAAGTCCACCGAGAAATCGCCCGACGCCATCCAGGTGTAGAAATGGTCGGAGATGAAGCGGCTCGTTTCCGGAAGACCGCTCAGCGCGATAAACCCCTTGATCGCCACGTAGAACGCCACACCCACCGTGCCACAGCCGACCCACGAGATCAGCCAGCGCGGCGCCTTGTAGGCAAAAATCCCGTTAAAAATCGCTCCCAGAAGGGGCATCACAGGGATTAACCATAAATAGCCGAGGGAGTTCATCCTCTACCTTTTCAACCCTTTCATCAGGTCAACATTGATGACGTGACGGTCACGGAATATCCTGACGATGATCGCCAGCCCCACCGCCACTTCGGCGGCCGCTACGGCCATGAGGAGAAACACGGCGACCTGCCCGTCGGGCTGGCCGTGAAATCGTGAAAAACCGACCAGGGCAAGGTTTGCGGCGTTGAGCATCAGCTCGAGAGACATGAGCACGATCAGGACGTTTCGACGCAGGAGCACCCCCATCGCCCCGGTGACGAAGAGCACCATGGACAGACCGATGACATGGTACAGAGAAACCTCAAGACGGATTTGGGACAGCTGGGAAAAATCCATGGGTTAGCCCTTTTTCTTTTGACCCTTCTTTCCTGCCAGCACGACCGCTCCGACGATCGCCGCAAGGAGCAAGAGCGAGACCGCCTCGAAAGCGAAGGCAAACCGGGTGTAAAGGGTGGTCGCCACCGCTTCCACCTGGCCGAAGCCCTCGGGCAGGGGTTTGGCGGAGATCGCCCTGTATCCGACCATCATGGCGCTCACAGCCAGGCCCACGCCGATGATCAAACCCGCCGCCTTGGACAGGGTAACCCGCTTGGAGCCGAGTTGCTCGGAGCGCAGGTTGATTAGCATGATCACGAAGATGATGAAAACCATGATCGCCCCGGCATACACGAGAACCTGCAGGATGGCCACGAGCCGCGCCTCGAGGAGCAGGAACAGAGCGGCCGTGACCATGAAAACGCCCACCAGGAAAAAGGCACTTCTCAAGGGGTGCCGCGCGGTGATGGCCGCTATGGAAAGGCCCACCGCGGCGGCCGCGAAAACCCAGAAGGCGATGGTCATTCCGATACCCGTCATGGCTCTACTCCAGTGGTCGGTACCCCGGCGGGGCACCCTTCAGGCTCGGCCGGTTCATCAGAAAGTCGAGGTCCCACACGCACTCTTCCCTCGTGTATTCGGCCATTTCATACTCGCCGGACATATAGATCGCTTCCGCCGGGCAGGCGTCCACGCAAAAACCGCACATGACGCAGCGCAGCCCGTCGATCGTGAACGACTTGGGCCGCTTTTCGATGCTCCCATCCGGCGACTCCTCGGCGGTGATCGTGATGCACCTTGCCGGGCAGACCGTAGCACACATCATGCAGGCGACACAACGGGGAGTCCCGTCCTCTCGGGCCCGGATGTAATGGCGACCCCGGAAAAGGAGGCCGTAAGGCCGGCGCTCTTCAGGATAACTGATCACCGGCATGGAGGACGGCGAGAGGAGGTTGTGCAGGAGGTGGCGCAGGGTTACCCCGAGGCCCTTGATGATCTCAACCAGGTAGAGCAATTCAGGGAACCGCATCTCCGAGGTGAAGCGCCTGACCTCTTTCCCCTGCCCTGCAGGGTGTTGATGTGCGTCGTGGTGCGTCATTTTCCGTCCCTATCCCTCATGAGAGCGCGAGACTCACCGCTCCGGTAACGAAAATATTGAACAGCGCCAGGGGCATCAACATCTTCCACCCCAGGCGCATGACCTGGTCATAGCGGAAGCGCGGAATGGTCCAGCGCACCCACACGTAAAGGAAAAGAAAGAACCCCAGCTTTGCCGCAAAAGCGCCGATCTGGGCCGCCGCAGCCACCAGGGAGCCGGCGAGGCCGTCGATCTGGTCCGGCACCGCGAAAGCGAGGCCCAGGCAGGCGATGCCGGCGAGGCCCATGGCGTATACGCCCGGCCTCTTCAGCTTGTCCGTGATCTTCCGGTGGGCCGGCTTGATACCGTAGGCGTAGCGTTCGTGGGTGACGAGATGGCGGAAGAATATCGCTCCCCCGAGCAGGTGAAGCCCGATCAGGAACAGGAGGATCTGCGCCACCAGGCCGGCATGCTCGACCAACAATGCGGTCGGCACCCATGGGATCTGCCAGCCCCCGAAGAAAAGAATCACCACCAGGCAGCTTGCAGTGACCATGGCGACGTACTCGCTCATGAAAAACACGGCGAACTTCATGCCGCCGTACTCGGTGTGGTATCCGGCCACCAGGGCCGCCTCGTCTTCCGGCATGTCGAAGGGGAGCCTGTTCGTCTCAGCGTAGGAGGCGGCGAGGAAGAGGATGAAGCCGAGGGGCTGAACAAAGATCCCCCACTTGGGCAGGGTGAAGAGACCGAAGACATCGAGGGTTTCCCCCTGGGCCCGGATCAGATGATTCAGCTCGAACGACGAGGTGCCGTTGTGAGTCCCGTAGATCATCAGGACGCCGATCACGGAAAGCCCCAGGGTGACCTCGTAGCTGATCATCTGGGCGCAGGAACGCATCGCTCCGAGGAGGGAGAACTTGTTGTTGGACGCCCAGCCGCTCATGATGAAGCCGTAGACCCCCAGGGAGGCAATGGCCAGAATGAACAGAAGGCCTGCGTCGAGGTCGGCCACCTGGAAGCTGAAGGTTCGGCCGCCGTAAGTGATCACATCCGCGAAGGGGATGACGATGACCACGATGACCGCCGGCAGGAACACGAGCCACGGCCCCAGGTTGAACATGAGCCGGTCCGCGGCGGCGGGCCGGAAATCTTCTTTGAGAAGGAATTTGACCACGTCCGCCACGTTCTGGATGATGCCGAAGACTTTGAACCCGAAGATATTGGTCCGGTTGGGGCCGAGCCGATCCTGCATGAAGGCGCTGCTCCGGCGCTCGAGCCAGACGAGCACCGGCACGAGGGACAGGAACACGTTCACCACCACCACAAGCTTAATGAGCATCCATATGAGTTCGATCAAATCCACGGCTCACCCATTCTCCGCCTGCGCGCCTATCAGGGCACCTTCCCCTGGAATGTCTTCGTAGGTCAGGCCCGCAAAAGGCTCCACTTCCGCCGCCATCAGGTTGAAGACCTTGGCAACATCCGCTGAAGCGAAGTCAGCCTGACCCGCCTCGACAAGGAGGCCGGTCAGGATATCGAAATCCGGCCTGCTGTTCCCCACGGCCGGAATCGCCCGGGATATCTTCTGCACCCTCCCCTGGTAGTTGGTGAAGGTGCCTTCCTTTTCCGCGTAGGTGCTGGACGGAAGCAGGGCATCGGCCAGTTCCAGGATGTCGCACTCGCTGCTGGCATGCATCACGATGTATTCGACGCTCTCCCTTGCCGCCTTCACCGCATCGCTCAGGCCGGCCGCAGCGAGCCGTTCCGCGCCGACGATGTAAAGGGCCCCCACCTCGCCGTCCGCGGCGGCCTGGAGGATTTCCTGAACGTCCTTCTCCCCTTTCAGCCCGATCGCTTCTGCGCCCCGGGTGTTCGGGTTCTTGTCTGCCCGTAAGAGCAGGGCATCCACCTGCTTCTCCACGTCCGCCCATGAGCCGTCCACGCGGAAATCGACCATGTCGCTCCCGAGCCCCTCCACAATGTACTTCTTGAACAGGAAGAGCTCTTCGTTCGTCAAACGGGCGGTCGCGATCCCCGCGACCTTGCCCCCGCCGTCCACAACCTCGGAAAGTTGAGCGTGAACGGTCTGGAGCGCCTTGTCCCACGGCACCTGTCGCATCCGCTCCCGGATTTTCACCCTCAGGTCCTTGACCCGGTTTTCAGCGTTGATGAAGGCGTAGTTGTACCGGCCCTCGTCGCAGAGCCAGTAGCGGTTGACCGCCTGGTTTTCCCGGCCCCGCAGGCGGTAGACTTTGCCCTGCGTTTCGTCGATATAGGTGTTGCAGCCCGTGGAGCAACTCGGACAGACGCTCGGATGGCCCTTCAGCCACCACGAGCGGGATTTGAAGCGGAAGTCCGTCGACGTCAGGGCGCCCACGGGGCAGATCTCGTGCAGGTTGCCCACGTAACCGTTCTCCAGCCCCCGATGCTCGAAGGTGTCAATCTCGGCATGGTTGCTCCGCCAGCCTACGTTGAACTCGTTCGTCTTGGTCACTTCCCGGCAGAACCGCACGCAGCGGGTGCACAGGATGCAGCGCTCCGCGTCGAGGACCAGATGGGGCGGAAGTTTGACCGCCTTCGGTTTGTGGTATTTCTGGAAATGGAAGCGGCTTTTGTGAAGGCCGATGGTCATGTAGTAATCCTGGAGGGCGCATTCACCCGCCTGGTCGCAGATCGGGCAGTCGAGGGGATGGTTGCTGAGCATCAGTTCCAGGATCCCCCGCCGCGCCCGGCGGACGTTTTCGCTGTCCGTGTGGACCACCATGTCCTGGTTGACCACGGTGGAGCAGGAAGTGACGAGCTTCGGCATTTTCTCCACCTCCACCAGGCAGATGCGGCAGTTGCCCGCGATCGAGAGGCCCGGGTGAAAGCAAAAGCGGGGGATATGGATGCCGATCTTCTCAGCCGCCTTCAGGATCGTTGTGCCTTGCTCAACGCTTACCTGTTTTCCATCGATGGTCAGTGTTACCGTGGGCATCGTCGTCGCTTTAACATCCTTACAAAGGCCATACCGGATAGGGACATTTGCCCTGCCGGATGTGTTCCAGAAATTCGTTCCGATATTTGGTGACATAGGACTGGACCGGCATCACCGCCGCGTCCGCCAGGGGGCAAATCGTATTGCCCGCCATGCTCTTGCAGATGTCGAGCAGGAGATCGAGGTCTGATACAGCGCCTTTTCCGTCTTCGATGGATTTGACGATCTTGGCCAGCCAGGGTGTGCCGTCTCGACAGGGTGTGCACTGGCCGCAGGATTCGTGGGCGTAAAACCGGGAGAGCACCATCAGAGCCCTCACCATGCACGTTCCTTCGGCCATCACAACGATCGCCCCGCTGCCGAGCATGGTGCCCTTGGAGGCCATGGATTCGTAGTCGAGGTTGACATCCATCGCTTCCGCCGCCGTGAGAATCGGCGTCGAGGAACCGCCCGGGATGACCGCCTTGAGGGCCATGCCGTCCTTCATTCCGCCCGCGTGCTGATCGATGAACTCCATGAGAGGCATGCCCAGGGCGACCTCATAGACCCCGGGCTTGCTCACGTGGCCTGAAATCGAAAAAAGCTTGGTCCCAGTGCTCTTTCCGGTCCCGATGCCGGCATAGGCTTTTCCACCGTGCGTCATGATCCAGGGCACGGAGGCGAGGGTTTCCACGTTGTTCACCACCGTCGGCTGGTTGCACGCGCCCCTGGAGGCCGGGAAGGGCGGCTTCAACCTGGGGTTTCCCCTCTTTCCTTCGATCGATTCGATGAGAGCCGTCTCCTCGCCGCAAACATAGGCCCCCGCTCCCCGGTAAACCGCGATGTCAAAATCAAAACCGCTTCCGAAGAGGTTCTTCCCGAGCAGGTTCGCCTCATAGGCCTCGGCCAGGGCTTTTTCCAGGATCTGGGCTTCCCGGGCGAACTCGCCCCGGATGTAGATGTACCCCTTATGGGCATGGATGGCAAAGGCCGCGATGATCATCCCCTCGAAGAGCCGGTGGGGGATGCGGGAGAGGATAACCCGGTCCTTGAAAGTGCCCGGCTCGCCCTCATCCGCGTTGCAGAGGAGAAATTTCGGCATGTCTCCCTTGGGCACGAAAGACCACTTGACGCCGGCGGGAAAACCCGCGCCGCCCC
Source organism: Deltaproteobacteria bacterium (assembly GCA_020060805.1). Lineage (GTDB taxonomy): Bacteria > Desulfobacterota > DSM-4660 > Desulfatiglandales > HGW-15 > JAHECH01. The sequence goes on from JAGUZM010000556.1 coordinate 10,647, forward strand.
GGCCCCTCAGGCCGCTCCCCTTGACTTCTTCGATAACCTGCTCGGGCTTGAGGGTCGTGAGAGCCTTCTCAGCAGCCTGGTAACCCCCTGCGGAGCGGTACCACGGGAGGGTGACGCTCTCCGGATGTTCGATGCCGTCCAATA
>JAGUZM010000486.1 GCA_020060805.1 Deltaproteobacteria bacterium
CTGGTTCAGATCGCCATCGGAGCGACCGCTCCGGTTTACAGCCAGGCCGGTCCTTATTCATTCCGGGTGGTTCCGACGGATTCGTTCCAGGGAAGATACATCGCCAAATGGGCCAAGGATCAGGGCAAGTGGAAGAAGTTCGCAACGATCTACGTGAACGACGACTACGGAAGAGGCCTGAACGATGTGTTCAAAACAGCGATGAAGGAACTGGGCATGCCGGAGAGCGCGATCGTTGCGGCTGAGGCTTATCAACCGAACGACACGGATTTCACGGTACAGCTCTCCAAGATCAAGGGGCTCAAGGCGGATGCCCTTTTTATCGCAGGGCACTACAAGGAAGGAGCTCTGATTGCCCGCCAGGCCCAGGAATTGGCCCTGGGCGTGCAGATCCTGGGAACAGACGGTATCGGCCACCCCGAGTACATCAAGGTGGCTGGCAAGGCGGCTGAGGGAACCATCTATTCTGGGTATTTCTCTTTGGCGGACAAGAGGCCCTACATCCAGGAGTGGGCTGCTGCGTTCAAGAAGAAACACGATGCAGACCCGGGCCTCGTCGAAGGGCTTGCGAATGACTGCGTGATCCTGGTGGCGAAGGCGATTGAACTGGGCGGGGCAGACCGGGAAGGGATCGCGAAGGCCCTTGCCGGCATCGGGTCCGTCACCCCTGCGGTTACGGGCGCCCTTGGGGAAAACAAGTTTGATGCCAACGGCGACATGGTTCGCGACATGCTCATGTACATCGTCAAAGAGGGTCAGGCCGTTCTGTACAAGTGATTTCCTGCGGGAATGAGAAAATCCGCTGATCTGATCCCCATCGGGTCAGCGGATTTCTATCGCGGGAGTCAGAGCCTTCCTAAGCCGGGCAAATTCTATTTGTTCAGGATTTTGACAAAGCAATCGAGCACGTAGTCTATATCTTCCAGGGTGGTGAAGAAATGAGCGGCAATCCTCACGACATCAGACCGTGCCGCCGCGATCACGTTCTCTTTTCTCAGTGCGGATTCAAATTCATGGGAGCCCCCAGGCACCCGGATAGCCGTAATGGGGGACTTCATCCCAATATCTCTCGGGCTGACCACCTCCAGCCCTCTCCTGATGGCGCCTTTGATGCAATGCTCGGAGACAATGTCGGTCCATTGAGCAATATTTTCAACCCCCACCGTGTTGATGACTTTCATGCCTGCCCTGGCAATATACGCAGATATGACGGGGGGTGTGCCGTTGTCAAAGCGCCTGGCACCTCTGGCATAGACCAACCGTCGAATGTCAAAAGCAAAGGGCTCCTCTTGGCCGAACCAGCCGGTGAAAGCGGGGCGCAGGAAATCCGCCACTTCCTTCTTGACATAGAGGAAGGCAACACCGGGCACACCGAGAAGGTATTTGAGGTTGCCGCAGGCGAGCAGGTCAATATCGAGAGCTCTAACATCCAGGGGGTGGGTTCCGAGGCCTTGGTATGCATCGACGTAGACAAGGGAACCTTTTCTATGGACCTGAGGGATGATGCGGCTGAGGTCCTGTTTGAAACCGTTGTAGTAATAAACATCACAGATGGAAGCGATGATCGTATTTTCATCCACATAGCGGTCATAGTCATGGATGTCGATCACCCCACCCTTGACAGGGATAAACTCGACCTGGAATCCGAACTTCTCATGAGCCTGCTAGACAAAGCCGACTGTGGGGAACTCGGCATCGGTGACCACCACCTTTTTTCGGCCCCCATTTGCGGGCAAAGAGCTTGCCACTGCGCTTGTCAATTCCGAGACCGACGTGCCCACGGCGATGTCATTCGGATCGGCATTGATCAGTTTTGCAAATTCCTCTTTTGCGTAGAAAACTTCCTCCATCCACCGGTTCCAGTCCATGCCCATTGCGTCCCAGCTGTCGAGGTACTCCTGGGCTGCTTGACGGGTGAATGTGGATTGAGGCGCCTGAGAACAGTTGGCCACGTGGATGTGGGTCTTGAGGAGAGGGAACTGCTTTCTCCAGTATCCCATGTCAAAAGGAGGCTTGGGTCGGCCTGCAGCTTTTTCCGCTTTCTCTACGGAAGCGCTCATCACCGTGATAGTCGATTCGGCAGAGCTCTCTTTTTTCCCTGATTCAAAGGCTTGATCCATGTCATCTCCAGTCGTCGTATTCCTCAACGGGTGACCTCCATATGAAATTGAAGGGACCGACCCATCAGGACGTATGATATGGAAGGATTTGGAAAAGTAAAGGACAAAGCATATTCTCCTGGCGCGCTCCATTGCAACGGCGGGTACAAAGGGTGTAAGATGTTACATCGGATAGCACAGGGGTTTGCTGAAAAAGATCCTGAATGAGAAAGGATAAGAGACCCGTGATTATCGTTGATTTTGCCAAGTGTTCAGGCTGCCGACGATGCGAGGTGAGCTGCGCTTTTGCTCATTTTCAAAGGGTGGGACGAAGGGTGAGCCGGATCAAGGTGGTCAAAGTCGAAGACCTGGGGCTTGACTGCCCTGTGGTGTGTCAGGCGTGCAGAGAACGCTACTGTGTTGAATGCCCCGAGGAGGCGATTCGCATCGGGCCTATGGGAGAGGTGACGATCGATCCGGAAGCCTGCACGGGCTGTGGCACCTGCGAGGGTCTCTGTCCCGTGGGAGCGATCGATTTATACGAGGAAACACCCCTCGTATGTGATCTCTGCGATGGAGCGCCCGCGTGTGTGAAGGCCTGCACCATGGGGGCGATCGTCTTTGAGCCTCAAACGCGAGACGCCGTGAGCCTCAAAGGGCACGAGGAGGGGAGCGGAAGTTCCTCAACCGAAGAGAAGCGAATTCGCTTTGCCCTCAGCTCTTTCGAGACGCTGAGGAATACCTGGATCTCAGCGAGGAGGGGGTAGATGCTTCACGGGTACGGCGGTCACATCCTTCGCATCGACCTGACCTCCGGGGAGATCCGGCGGGAGGACACGGATCCCCAGGAAGCGATTCGGGCCATCGGAGGACGGGGGTTAAACTCCTGGCGACTTCACGAGGAACTGAAAAGAGATGTCGACCCCCTTTCCCCGGAGAACATGCTCCTCATCGGCGTGGGCCCCCTGACAGGGACTTTGCTTTCTACGTCCGCGTACATGACCGTCTCGGGGAAATCTCCCCTGACCGGCATCCTCGGAGACTCCGCGGCGGGCGGACATTTTGGGCCCGAACTGAAACAGGCCGGTTACGACCAGCTGATCATAACGGGAAGATCGGAGAAGCCTGCCTACCTCCTGATTGCCGACGACCGGGTCGAGATCCGGGACGCTCGGCACCTCTGGGGCATGGACATCTTTGAAACCACCAAGGCCCTGCGGAAAGAGCTCAAAGACAATGCTTTCCAGGTGGCGGCGATCGGGCCGGCCGGAGAAAATCTGGTCAAGTACGCCACCGTGGCGTGCAACCATTCGAGGATGTGCGGCCGCACGGGGATGGGGTGCCTTTTTGGTTCGAAACGACTCAAGGCAATCGCCGTGCGGGGCTCCAAGCCTCTGACCTTCGCGGAGCCGGGTCGATTTCTCGACCTGTGCAGGGAGTTCGACAGAAGAATCATGGCCCATCCGGAGTACGCCGGCCGCAAAGAACTCGGCTCCACGCGCCTCATGAAAGCCCTCAACGGCCTGGGCATCCTGCCCACCGATCATTTTCAGAGGGGGATTGCCGAATACGTGGACCGGGTGAGCGGCGAAACCCTGGCTGCGAAGTACAAGGTGAAAAACAAGAGCTGCTTTAACTGCAACATCCACTGTTCACGGTACTACATCACGGAGGACGGCGAGAGCGAAGGACCCGAGTTCGAGACCCTTTGCAGCTACAGTTCCAGAATCGGCAACGACGACTTGAGGTTCACCCTCAAGATGGCGACTTACCTCAATCGCATGGGCCTGGATTCCCTGAGCTCCGGGGAGACGATCGGGTGGGCCATGGAATGCGTCCAGCGGGGTCTGCTCAAGAAAGAAGATCTCGGAGGCCTCGATTTCACCTGGGGCAACAAGGAGACCATCGAAAAGATCGTTCACATGATCGTTCACCGGGAGGGGATCGGCGATGCCTTTGCGGAGGGGACGCGCAGCCTGGCCAGGCGTTTCGGAAAGGGGACGGAAACGTACGCTTTCCACGTCAAGGGCCTGGACATGATCTGCGGCGACCCGAGAGGGCTCAAAGCTTTTGGACTGACTTACGCCGTCGCCTCTCGCGGGGCCGATCATCTTCGCGCGGAGCCTTTCTTCGAGCTGACCAACCGGTATGAGGAGTCTGTAAGACGCTTCGGCACACGGGAGGCTGCAGACCGGCTCTCGGACGAGGGCAAGGCCGTCTTGGTGGAGTACACGGAGCGCCAGGCCCTCCTGACGGACTGTCTGACCATGTGCAAGAATGTCGGCCTCAGCATGGACATTCTCGATTTCGATTTCGCTTCACAACTCCTGACGGCAGGCACAGGGCTCCGCTTTACACCCGAAAAGGTGAATGAGGCCCTTCGGGGGATCATCGACACGGAACGGCGCCTTAATATCGGCTTCGGCGTGGATGGGAGCCAGGATACCCTGCCGAAAAGGTTCACCCAGGAGCCGCTGAAGGAAGGGGCTTCCGCGGGCCACGTGGTCCCCGTCAAGAAGATGGTTAAAGATTATTATCGCCTCCGGGGGTGGGACGAAAAAGGGAGGCCGAAGAAAGCCCGATGAGGCCGGATGAGGAGAAGATCATCCCTGGCCGCCGAGGTAAGCTTTCTGCATCATTGGGTCGGCCAAGAGGTTCTGCGCCGTGTCGGAGAGCACAATCGCGCCTGTCTGGAGGACATAGCCTCGATCCGCGATGGACAGGGCCATGCTGGCGTTTTGCTCCACCACAAAGATCGTGGTTCCTCTCCGATTCACCTCCTGAATCAGCTCGAACTGCCGGTCCACGAGAAGGGGGGCGAGGCCCATGGAGGGCTCGTCCATCAGAAGGATATTCGGGTTGGAGAGCAAGGCCCTGGCCATGGCGAGCATCTGCTGCTCCCCGCCGCTAAGAACTACCCCGGGTTTATGGAGGCGTTCTTTGAGCTGTGGAAAGAGATCGAGCATCGTACCGATATCGGACTTTACGGCGTCCCTGTCCGTCCTGAGGTAGGCCCCCATCTCCAGGTTTTCCAGGACCGTGAGCCTGGGGAAGATCCTTCTGTTCTCCGGGACGATGGCGACCCCTCTGGCGACGATGTGTTTTGTCGGCTTGCCGTCGATCCTTTCCCCCATCAGCCGGATGCTCCCTCTCTTGATTCCGCAAACGCCCAGGATGGTCTTCAAGGTCGTGGACTTTCCTGAAGCATTCCCCCCCAGGAGACAGACCAATTCCCCATCTGAGATCCGGATGGTGATGTCGTAGAGAACCTGGATGCTTCCGTAATAGGTGTCCACGTTCTCAAGGGCCAATATGGGGGTTGAATCCATGGTCTAGCGTCTCTTCCTTCCCAGGTAAGCCTGAATGACGTCTTCATGGTTGGCCACTTCGTCGTACGTCCCGTCAGCGATCTTCCTCCCGTAGTCCAGGGCAATGACCCTGTCCGAGATCGTCCTGACCACGCTGAGCTTGTGCTCAATCACGATGATCGTGTATCCGAGGCCATCCCGCAGGGCTTTGATGAAATCCGTCATCTCGATCGTTTCCTGGGGGTTCATCCCCGCCGTCGGTTCATCCAGGAGCAGGACTTTCGCTCCCGTCGCCATGGACCGCGCGACTTCTAGACGCCTTCTGTTCGCGTAGGACAGAAACATCGCCTTCTGGTTTAGGCGGTACCCGGTGAGCCTGGCGCCGAAGAGGCGGAGGACGTCCTTGGCTTTC
>JAGUZM010000493.1 GCA_020060805.1 Deltaproteobacteria bacterium
ACCGCCAAAATCCGGATATCCGTGAAACCGATGAAGCCCAGGATTAGCTGCAAGTACTTTGTCTGAAGATCATACGTCTCGGCTCCGGTCCCAGGCCCGTAAGCACCGCCCCGGGAGCACGCGATGAAAACCGGTTTACCTGTCACCAGGCCTTTGTACCCCTCTTGGGGCGAATAGCTGAAAGCATATCCCGGCTGGATGAGAACATCCAGGTAGTGCTTCAGCCTGTAGGGAATCCCAAAATTCCACATGGGCACAGCCATGGCATACTTGTCCGCAGATTTGAACTCAGAGATCACCTTCTCCACTTCTCGCCATGCCGCCCGCTCCTCATCGGAATGCTTGAGGCCGTTGAGGATGGTGTATTTCGCCTGCAGGGCGAGACCGTCAAACGCCGGAAGGTCCTTCTTGAAAAGGTTGAAGGTCAAGATCTCGTCTTTTGGGTTCCCTTGCTTGTATGCAGAAACAAAGGCATCCGCAACGGCGATGGCGTAGGATCTCTCAATCCTCGGGGATGCCTGAATGTAGAGTAATTTGCTCATCAGAACCTCCTGTGGTCAAAAGGTTGATTTCAACGGAATTCACTGCCTTCGCGCCACGTCTCAGCCGCCTCGCTTCCCTTCTTTGTCCTCCGCAAATTTCAGAGCCGCGGAATTCATGCAGTACCGCAGCCTGGTGGGGGGTGGACCATCATTGAACACATGCCCGAGGTGGCCGTCACATCGCGCGCACAGGACTTCGATCCTTCGCATGAAAAAACTGTTGTCTTCTTCTTTCCGAATATGGTTTTCGGAGATGGGCGCCCAGAAGCTCGGCCAGCCTGTTCCGGAATCAAACTTGGTGTCTGAATGAAAGAGATCAAGATCACACCCGGCACACCGATAGATACCTTTTCCCTTAGAGTCATGGTACCTACCTGTGAAGGGTCGCTCTGTCCCCTTTTTTCGCAAAATGTTGAACTCCTCGGCGGTCAGGATCCTGCGCCATTCTTCCTCGCTCTTTACGACTTTTCCAATGATCGTTCTGTCTTGATTTGCCGCCATTTTCTCCCCGCTCTTTGCTAAGGCCAAAGGCCGGTCTTGAGAACTCAAGAAACTGAAAACACTCGAAAAACCGAAAAACAAAGCGATTTGACCGAGTGTTTTCAAGAAGAATCTGCGATCGACTGAGTACAGCCTCTTAAGAAATCCGTATTCCATAACACAGACCTCCCAAAACTGAACTACTCTAATCACTGATTCAAAATCCGCCAGTGAATGAGCATTTCGTGAACCTTTGGCAGAGGCATGAGCCAACTCCTCTGTTTGGGTTCATACTTATTCGTGAGTCGTGGCCGGCGCGGTTTCCTTACACCAAGCCCTTCTGCGATACCCTCGTACCAGGTGGCGGGGATAATACGCGCGGCCAGTGGAAGAGGCGAGACAAAAGGAAGGAATGCTTTTGACAGGGTCAGTTCGGTCTCCTCCCGGTTGCAGGAAAAGACCTTGCTAACAGGCTGCTCAAAAACGTCCAGATCCAAGGCCCCCGAAATCCCGAGGAGTGCCCGTCCTCCGCAGTAGCAGACCCTGTGCAGGGCTCCTGAATCGCGTTAGTTTTCTTCCCCTCCCATGGTCTCGAGACTCAGTCTGCTATGGAGGGTGGAAGACGTACCTGGCAGTACGTCGCAACAAGCCTGTCCCGTGCTAGGCCGGGAAGGGAGGAGGAAAACGAAGGAGATGGGCGTTTTTCAGCAGCCTGCTCGAACAACGCCGGGTCAAGGCTCTTGCCAGGTGATGCAGTCGCCCGGGCACATGCTCATGACATGCTGGATTTCTTCTTCTGGATAATCGGAGACGTCAGCCACCTCAATGCAACCCGTCTCCGTGTTCCTTATGAAAATATCGGGCCTGAGGCTGAGACATGACTCGCAGTCGTTACACTCTGCTCTGTTGATCACAGGGGCCTTCATCTTCCTTTTCTTTGCCTTCCAGTCAAGGTATTCGCCGTAGGTGAAAGCCGAGCCGAGTTCAGAGGGCTCACACCTTCGGCCTTTTTCTCTGCACAAGCGGCATCGGGTCTCGCTGCACACCTGACACTGCTCGCAGTCAGGGCATTTTTCTTTTACCGCCTTCGGAGCCAAATCCTTCTCCTCTTCCTTAACCCTCCCACAATGAAAGGGAAGGATCTTCTAAGGAGGTTTAGTGGGGTAGTTCTTTAGCGATATTCTTGCCCAACTCGCGACACGCTTGGAGGGCTTCCTTGTCAGGCACATAGGCCACCCTGACACCGGGATCGATCACCTTGAACTTCATTCCCTCCAGTTCACCGTTGATCAGTTTTACCGCCTCGCCGCTCCACCCGTAGGAGCCGAAAGAGGCTCCGATCTTGTTCTGCGGTTTTAGGCCTTTCATGTAAGTGAGGAAATCGCTTACCGTTGGGAACATCCCGTTGTTCAGCGTCGGCGAGCCGACCACGACGGCGCCCGCATCCAGGACCTCTGTCATGATGTCACTCCGGTGCCACTTTCTCAAGTGCATCGGTTTTGCATCCACGCCCTCATGGCCGAGAGCATCGACAATGGCTTCAGCCATTTTTTCCGTGCTGTGCCACATGGTATCATACACCACCAGCGCTTTTCTTTTGGGTTTCTGCTCGCTCCATTCCACGTAGGCTTTGATGATCTTGAGGGGATCCTTTCTCCAGATGATGCCGTGGTCAGGGCAAATCATATCGATGGCCAGACCCGCCGCCTTGACCTTTTCCACCAGCTTGACGATCAGGGGGGAATAGAGGAGCAGGATGTTGGCAAAGTATTTCCTGGCATGGGGCATGATGGCATCCCCGATCTGATCATCAAACCTTTCAAGGCCTGCATAGTGTTGCCCGAAAGCATCGCTGGAGAAAAGGATTTTGTCCTCCTTCCCGTAGGTGAACATACTGTCGGGCCAGTGGAGCATGCGGGTCTCCATGAACACCAGGGTCCTTTTTCCGATGCCCAGTTGCCCGCCGTCTTCCACAGGCCGGTAATTCCATTTCTGCTGGAAATGCTTGGACAGGTTCTTGTATCCCGCCTTCGAGCAGTACACGGGTTTGTCCTCCCCGATCCGGTGCATCACCCTGGCGAGACCGCCGGAATGGTCCATCTCCGTGTGGTTGCTAATCACGTAGTCGATCTTCCTGGGGTCTACGATTTGAGCGATGTTCTCCAGCAGTTCATCCGCATGCTCCTTCTTCACCGTATCGACGAGGGTGATTTTTTCATCCACGATGAGATAGGCATTGTAGGTCGTCCCTTCGTGGGTTGAGTACCCGTGGAAGTCACGGATGTTCCAATCAATGGCTCCCACTTCGTAAATATTCTTCGCAACTTCTGTCGGTTTCATCGCTTACTCCTTCCGTTTCCGCTTTTGGAATTCTCTGCCTTCTCCCTTATCACGGGCAGGCTGATTCTGAACTTCGTCCCTTTTCCCCCTTCGCTTTCCACGCTGATGGAGCCTCCGGGATGCTCCTCGATGATACTCTTCGAAATCGCCAACCCAAGGCCCGTCCCATGCCTCTTTGTGGTGAAGAACGGGGAAAAGATCCTCCCCAGGTCTTTGTCAGAAATACCGCCCCCATTGTCCTCGATGATGATTTCCACCTCATTCCCTTTGAGCTCTGACAGAATCGAGAGTCGTCCCCCGCCTTCCATCGCCTCTATCGCGTTCTTCACCAAGTTCAGGAAAACCTGTTTCAGCTTGGCTTTGTCTCCTCTGATCAGGGGGCTTGCCCCACCCGTGCTGATCTCTACCCTGATCCCCTTGTTCTCACATTCCCCCTTGATCAGCTCATGGGTCTCGATCAGGAGATCGTTGATGGAGGTTTCCTCCACGGTCAATGTTCGGGGCAGATAAAGCTCTCGCAATTCCTTCAAGAGATTTTCCAGTCTTTCAACCTCGCTCACGATGATCTTCAGCTTGTGAGCGCTCTTTTCCTCCCCGCTCTGCTTGGCCAGTTGCTTCGCAAAACCGCCGATCATCATCAGGGGGTTCTTGATCTCATGGGAAATCTCGGCCACCATCTGGCCGAGGGCTGCCAGACGCTCTGAGCGTATGATGCGCTCCTGGAGATTCTTGGTTTCCGTAAGGTCCCTGACAATGCCGGTAAAATAGGTATCTCCGGCAACTTCCGAAACGGAGAAGGAGATGTACGCTGGAAAAGTCTCCCCGTTCTTCCGGGTGGCCAGGATTTCAGAGGCGTGCCCTATCCGCTGCGGCTTCCTGGTCTGCACGTACCTCTCGACAGCCTGGTGGTGGTCACGGCTGCATCTGGGCGACATGATGACATCAAGGTCATGACCGATGACTTCCTCCCGGCTGAAGCCGAAAATTCTTTCAGCCGCTTTGTTGAAGAAAAGGACCTTGTGGTTCTGATTGATGGTCACAAAGGCTTCGTTCGTGTTCTCGACAGCGCCTTGAAGAACAACAAGCTCTTTGCTCTCTTCCTTGCTCTCACCCATGGCGTTCTCACATCGGCTCTCTGCCCTGCCCCGCTCAGCCTTCGGGAGAGCCGTGCCCCAACCGGGCATCCCATAAAACGCCTCCGACGGGGCAGCTTACAGAAACGGTAAAACCCTTTCTTGGCACCGGCTTAAACATTAAGGCTGGCGGCCGATTTTGCAAGCAAGGGTTCCCTGGGAAAAAGGCTTTTCGTCGAAAGAGGGGGAGGGAACGCTTCCCTCCCCCTTTTGCAGTCACATAGGCAGGTCCAATAAGGAATCCTGGCGATTCCCTGCGAAGGATGATGCCGGATGGAATCAGGCCGCTTCCAGTTTCTGCCTGGCGGCCATGTCCATGAGGACCCTCTCTCTTGACTTATCAAGGCCGAGGGCCTTCCGCTTCTTGTCTATGTGGGCTATCATCATCTGGGCCATCTCGTAGGGATCTACCGCGAATCCCCACTTGCCGAACCCAAGCTGCTCCAGCCCATCGAAGAGAAGTTTATGGAATTTGGTCCCTTCAACCATCGGGAACGTGACGCCGAAGACGGTGAAGACCCCGGAGGCTACAAAATACTGGCCGATGCAGATCGCCTTTTCACTCATCCATTCCGGGGCCGCCCCTGCCACAGGCAGATCAGCGATGCTTTCACCCAGTCCTCCAACCCGCACCATTTCAGAGCAGGCGGTCAGGATCCGGCTGTTGTCCACGCAGGATCCAAGGCCGAGGACAGGCGGCATGCCGACGGTCTCGCACACTTCCCTGAGCCCTGACCCGGCCAGGTGCGCCGCTTCGGGCGTGTAGAATCCCGCTTTGGCCAGGGCGATCTGGGAGCAACCGGTCTGGACAACCAGAACGTCGTTCTTGATCAGCTCCTTCACGAGTTCGACGTGGACCCAGTCCTGCTTTACCCTGGGGTTCGTGCAGCCCACGACGCCGGCCACGCCTCTGATTCTCCCGTTGATGATGTTGTCGTTGAGCGGGGTGTAGGATGCCCTGAAAGTGCCCCCCAGCATGTAGTTGATGTACTCGTGGGAGAAGCCGTGAATCCCCATGCTCTTGATTTTCGGAATCTCCACGGGCATCTTGCGATTCTTGAATCGAACGATCGCATTCTCCACGATGGCGTCCGTGCACTCCCTGGCTTTGTTCTCGTGGAATTCGATGTGCTCAACGCCCTCGATACGGCAACGGGGGTTGGTGGTGAAGAGCTTGGTCCCATAGCAGTCGGCCACTTTCGCAAGCCCCTGCTTGATGCATTGAACGTCCACACCCATGGCGTCCACCGCGCCCGTGACCAGGACCGCTTCAACGGACATGAAGTTACCCGCGTGCGGGATGCCGTGCCTGGAGAGCATCTCCGCGCCTGAGCAGCACATGCCGAGCAAATTGATTCCTTTGGCTCCCGCATCCTTCGCTGCCTGCACGAGGCTCGGGTCATTGACCGAATCCAGGACAGACTCGAAAAGGTTGGGCTCATGGCCGTGGATGATGATGTTGACCTGATCTTCTTTCAGGCAACCCATGTTGACTTCGGTTCTCACCGGCGTCGGCGTACCGAAGAGAATATCGGAAATCTCCGTCGCCACCATGGAGCCGCCCCAGCCATCAGAGAGGGCTGTTCTGCTCAGCTGCTTGGTCAGGTTCTCATAATCCTGATCAACGCCCATGTGGGTCCGGTGCATCAGCTCCATCAGTTCGCGCATGGCCCCGCGAGGAACCACCCCATGCTTTCGCCACAGCTCCAGTGTCTTGGGCGGCACCCTCTTAGCGAAAGGAATCTCTCCTTCCACCTGGGTGTATGTGCGCTCAAGCTCCTTGTAGAGATCCATAGCAATCTCTTTCATTTCCCGGCCTTCCACTTCTATGCCGAGCTCTTTCGCAACGCTTTCCAGTTTCACTGGGTCTTTAATCTTGTAGTCTTTGATGTGGCCGTTTATGACTTCCCGAAAAAGATCGAGCATGCTCATCCCGTGGTCTGTATGGGCCGCCCCGCCGGCGGCGACCATGCGGCCGAAATTCCTGGACTGAAAGGTGTCGATCGTTGCGCCGCACACGCCCACTTTGGCGTAGGGGTCTTTGGCGTTCAAACGGCACGGACCCATGGCGCAGTGCTTACAGCAGGCTGAATCAGCGCCGATGGGGCAGGGTTTCATGTCAGCGGCACGGTGAAAAGCGATTTCAACCCCGTCCCTCTCAGCCTTCCTCAGCATCTGGGCTGTTGCTTCGCACGTCGTGACGTCCCTAATATCTAACCCTTTCTTTTCGGCTTTCTTCTCAATCTTCTTCCCTTTTTCCTCTTCCATCAGTTCTCCTCCTTATGGGGTTCGTTTCGTTCGATCACCATAATAGTAACTATTCCTGATTGCAACAAAAATCAAACACCCCTTTTCCAAAAAGCGATGATCCCCGCTTTCCCAAAAAAGACTTGAATCAGCTCCCACCCCTTTTCCCCTTTTTTATTCAGCAGTTCCACAAGCTTTGCCACCTGATCATGGGACAGATCGTTGAGGGTACAGTCCCCCTCGTCAGTGCAAACGTACACGAGCTGCGTGAATTCCTCAGCAGTGTGCGTGGTTATCTGGTACTCGAAGCGGGTCACCAAGTCGGCCCTCCTGTCCTGGCGGCCAGGTACTATCGGTACCCAAAGGGCGTTGAACGGAAATCTGCGCAGGCCGGGAGACCTGGGCCCCCTGAATCTCGATTGCGCCCTCTAGCGGGGACCGACGGTCCTTGCCTCGCTTTCGATGCTGCACTTGGTGAAATCGATGGGTTTCCCGCAGCCAGAGCAGGTGTGTTCCCTGTTGAATTCATCCGAAAAAATCTCTTTTTCTTTTCCGCATTCAGGGCACTTGCAAACAAAAGACCTGAGATTTTTCAGTTCCTGCATTCCCGGGCAATGTTGAGGTGTCGACACGGTCCCTTCCTCCGTTTAAGTTTGACAGTCTCGTAAGAAGTCCGCGGGCGACTTTACGTTCATGGTTCGATACCTCACCATGATCGGCAGAACCGTTTGTCCTGAGGTATCGAAGTAAGAACGATGGTGAACGGGACGTCTTACGAATGCATAAAGTTTCTGTCTGAATATTCTTTATCGTTTATCGCAAGGCCCTCGAAAAGTCAAGAACCCCGTCCCTCTGTAATAACTACTTTATTTTCTTCGCTATTTCTTTTCCGTACTCCTGAGCCATTTGAACGCCGCCCCCAAGCGACGCGGATTTGAGCCGGAGGGGGCCGCTGACCATGCTCATCTTAAAGATGTTTTTCATCGTATCGTAGATCCTGCCCGGCGCTTCGCCGCTCCATCCGAACGCGCCAAAAGCTGCACCAACCTTTCCTTCCAGGCTGGCCTTCTCAGCCATGAAGAGCATGGTTTTCATGGATTGCATCATTTCCCCGTGGTAGGTGGAGGAACCGAAGACGTAAGCATCATAGCCTTGCAGGTCCACCTCCCTCTTGATGTCAGCCGCACTTGCCACCTGCGCGTCTCCGCCATGAATCCGGATTCCTTCCGCGATCAGCTCGGCGATCGCCTTAGACTCCCCTGTCCTGGATGAATAGACCACCAGCGCTTTCCCCATACCCTGCCTCCGATTCCCTCCGTAAAGGGCTCCCTACTCTTCTTCCTCTTCAATTTCTCCCTTGTGCTTGGTCCCGCACATGGGGCAGAGAACATCGATTTCCTTCTTGTCTCCGATAAACTTCTCCCTCAGCTTCTCGGGCCCTAGAAAACTCACATCTCCACAGGCACAGGCAGGACATTCGGCCCTGACCCGGTATTTCCTCTTAGACATGGCAAAACCCTCCCTCCTATCTGAGCCTCGGATCGCTTCCTGTCATACCGCACTCGGGGATGTAACAGGATACGTCAAGGAATTCACACTTCTCCTTGCACGAAAGACACTTCTCAGGCGGCTTCTCAGCCTTCAATGTGTAGCCGCACTTGTTGCATTTCCAGTCACCCATGTTTTCCCCCCATTATTCTCCGTCCATTCATTGTCCGCTCAGGCGCTGATGTATCCGCATCCGTCGTGCCGAGCCGGGGAAAAAGAGCCTCCCGGCTCGAGCTTTGTTAGTCGGTACGGTCATACCCTGATTTTACGCCTTCCAGAGCCCGTGGAGGTTGCAATATTCGCGGGCCGTCACCTTGGCAGCCTCTATTTTGAAGGTGGCTTCAGGAGCGCCACCCGGCTTCAGGAACTGACGATAGGCTTGCCCGTCGGCGATCACTTCGATCCACTCGATGTAATGCTTCTCCTCCATGGGATGGGCGACGCTTCCGACTTTCACTTTGAATCCGCCCGCCACTTTCTCGATGACCGGCACATGTTTCTCTTTGGCTGCATCCACGGTGTTTTCCTTCATCAGTTTCATCGGCTGCCCACAGCAAACCAGTTCTCCCTTGCCCCCATGCAACACCTCGACGATATTGCCACACAGGTCACACTTGTAAACCTCTAATCTTTCTGCCATTTCTTGTTCCTCCTCCGTTGAATCATGAAATTGAAAATTCCTCTGAGCCGTAAGGCCACGCATCTTTTCCAATCAGAGCAGTTTCTTTGCAGCCTTCAGAACCGCTTCATAATTGGGTTCTTGGGTGAGTTCCTTGACGATTTCGATGTGCTGAATAACCCCCTTGCGGTCCACCACGAACACCGCCCTTGCCAGGAGTCGCAACTCCTTGATGAGAACCCCATAGGCGGCTCCGAAAGAGGCGTCTTTGTGGTCGGAAAGGGTGACCACTTTGTCCACCCCTGCTGCCCCGCACCACCTTTTCTGTGCAAAGGGCAAGTCCATGCTGATCGTCAGGATCGCGACGTTCGGACCAAGACCAGCCGCTTCCTGGTTGAACCTTCGCGTTTCTATGTCGCAGACAGGGGTATCGAGGGAAGGAACCGAAGAGATGATGCACACCTTCCCTTTGTAGGCACCGAGGTTGACCGGAGAGAGGTTATTATCCAAAACCCCAAAATCAGGGGCATGATCCCCGACCTTCAATGCCTTGCCCGCCAACGTCAGGGGGTTACCCTTCATCGTGATGATTCCTTTGCGCTCTTCCATTTCTCCTCCTCTAAATCTCCTTTGAGCCCTTCCTCTGGATAAGTCTCTCCTCCTCGGGAAGGCTCTTTTCCCTCTCCATGCATGCCTTGCAGAGCCCCACAAAATCCAGCTTGTGGCCGAATATGCCGTATTTTGTGAGAAGACCCAGGGCGCTCTCCAGGTTTGCCA
>JAGUZM010000296.1 GCA_020060805.1 Deltaproteobacteria bacterium
CGATGAGCTTGTTGAGGTGATAATTGAAATCGGTCAGGAGCCATGCGGACCGGGGCTCGTAGAGACCTGACTGAAAGATCAGGGACAGGCCGCCGGCCCTGATGGATTCGATGGGGTGGAAGCTGATGCAAAAACCCGCCTTGACGCTGATGGGGCTCAGCGCGTTGGGGCCTATGACCCGGATACCGTTTTGCCGGACAATCCGGGCCATCTCCGCCTGGACCTTTTTCCCTCCCTCGCCGGCCTCGGAAAACCCTCCTGCGATGAGGGTGACCCGCTTGATGCCTTTCTCCACGCACGCCTTCAGGACCTCCGGCGTCACCGCGTATGAGACCCCTATGACGGCGAGGTCTACGGTTTCCGGGATGTCCTTCACTCCTGGATAGGCCTTGATCCCCAGGATTTCCTTTTCCCTCGGGTGGACCGGGTAGACCCTTCCCTGAAACCCGAGTTTGATCAAATTGGCGACAAGGTTGTAATTCGTGCGCATTGCATTGTTGGATGCGCCCACGATGGCAACGCTCTCGGGCTCGAAAAACCTGGCGAGAAAGTGCTCGCCCTTCCTGTTGAGGTCTTTTGCTGCCATGGTCTTCCTTCCTGTCTTCAAATCCCGGCGGATGGGATTATCCCGTGAGCGGGAACCAGTTTTTTTCACTCCCTCAGCCGCGCTCATTTTGCTGTGCGCAGGATAATGAATCTTCAAGCAATCGGCAATCTCTTTTAAGTTCGAAGTGCCTAAAGAAACCGGAGGACAGATGACAGAGGACGGAAGACAGAGGACAGATGACAGAGGAGGGAAGACAGAAGACAGAAGACAGAAGGCAGAGGACGGAAGACAGCGAAGAGAGTGCGAAGAAGTGCGAAGGGGGAAAGACAAAACAGATCACGAAAACACGAAATTTACCCGCCGGTAGTTTGGCGGGGAGAGAAAACACGAAAAGAAAGAATAAGCAAAGCTGACAAAAAACTTAACCACGAAAGCACGAAATTTGCCCCCACGGTGCTTGGCGGGGGAAAAAAAGGACGGTCGCCTGCGCTGCAAACTTCCGCGGGCCGAGGGAATAGATTGAAATGGGTTGAGAAGAGCCCTAAAATCGACGGAGAAAAGAAATTCTTAACGTGGTGGAGGTGCCCATCATCCTTAACCGAATGGATCGGAACACAAGAAAAAACCTTTTGCTGTCTCTCAGCAGCGGCCTGCTGCTTGGCCTTCCATGGTCTTTTCCGCCCTTATTCATCGTCATTTTCATCGCCTGGGTGCCCCTGTTGCTGGCGGAGGAGGAAACACGGGATCACCCGAACCGCTACATCCTGTTCAATTATGCCTTTGCCGGTTTCCTCCTGTGGAACATCATGGGTTCCTGGTGGATCGCTCAGGCCCAGTGGCTGGGGGCCATCCTGATCATGTTAGCCAATTCCCTCGTACAGGCCCTTGTCTTTTGGGCCATAAGCCGCGTTCGGGCGAGCCTCAGCATACCCCTGGTATTTCCCTTTCTCATCATCTGGATGGGGTATGAGCATTTTCATGAGTCCTGGGACCTGGCGTGGCCCTGGCTCAACCTGGGCAATGCCCTGGCCACAGGACCCGAGCTCATCCAGTGGGTCGAGTACACCGGCGTTCGCGGGGTCACTCTGTGGATCATCCTGACCAATTTGGCGATCTTTCGAATGGCCGGCGCCTACCGGAAGAAGGCTCTGGGGTCCATCATCCCCATGGGCGCGGTCACTTTACTGCTCGTTTTCATCCCTTCTCTCATTTCCCATCGGATGTTTGACCGTTTCAGGAACGATGGAGAAACCGTTACAGTGGCCCTGGTTCAACCCAACCTCGACCCATACACGGAGAAATTCGTGCCGGAAAGGCAAACCCGGCATCTGAAGGAATTTTTGGAAGCAGCGGATTCCGTCTGCGACGGGGAGACCGACTACCTCTTCGGCCCCGAGACCCTGATCGTGCAGAATATTGACGAGAAAAATCCCGGTGCATCCCCTCACTACCGCCAGTTGGTGGATTTTCAGAGAAATTACCCGAAGCTCAACTGCCTGGTGGGGGTCCACAGCTTCCAAAAAGTCGGGGAAGATATCCCTCCCGGGAGCCGTTTCAACCAGGAGGAAGGCTTTTTCTACGAGGCCTTCAACACCGCCCTTTTTCTTCCACCCGGATCCGAGCCCCAGTTCTATCACAAGACCAAGCTGGTCCCCCTGTTCGAGCGCATGCCTTTCGTGCAATACTTGAGTTTCCTCGGGAAATACTCCCTCGAGCTTGGCGGATACACCGGCACCTACAGCCTTCGCCAGGAGAGCCGGGTGTTTCTATCACCCGAGGGTTCCGTCGCCATCTTGCCCATCGTCTGTTTTGAATCGGCCTTCAGTCATTACCCTGCCCGGAACCTGCCGGAAGCGAAGGGCTTCATCTGCCTGATCACGAACGACGGATGGTGGAAGAATACGCCCGGCTACCGCCACCACTTCGATTTCAGCCCCCTTCGCGCCATCGAATGCCGGCGGGACCTGGTGCGGGTGGCCAACACCGGGATCTCCGCCCTCATCGACGCGAAAGGCATGGTGATTGCCCGCACGGCCTGGTGGGAAAAGGCCATTCTTAAAGGCCGAATCCACCTCCGCCAAGGCCGCACGTTCTTTGCCCGCCACGGGGACTACCTGGGCCGCACAGCCATGTACCTGGGGATTCTTCTCATCGTGTTGGCGGCCGTCGGCAGCGTTGTCCGGAAAAGGCGAAGATAAAGGAATGGAGGGCTTTAGGACTGGGAAGGATTCCAGCATGCGCCGTAGAACCATTCACGACACAGGGATGGGGAAGATCGTGATGCGCCGGCTCGCACTCATCGTTTTCCGGATCACCGGCTGGAAACCGGCGGGCACAAGACCGCTCCTCCCCAAGTACGTCATCATCGCCGCGCCGCACACCTCCAACTGGGATTTTCTATACACCCTTTGCCTGGCGTTCATTCTCGAAATCAAGCCTTTCATCATGATGAAGGCCGACTGGTTCCGATGGCCGATGGGACCTCTTCTCAAATGGCTGGGGGCGATTCCCGTCGATCGCACCAGGTCAACAAATGTTGTGGTGCGCTCGGTTGAGGCCTTTCGCGAACATCCACGAATGGTCCTGGTGGTTCCGCCTTCCGGAACCCGGAAGAAAGTGACCTACTGGAAAACCGGCTTTTACCACATCGCCGTGGGGGCGAATGTCCCCATCGTGCTGGGGTATCTTGATTACCGGCGCAAGGTCGGGGGGATCGGGCCGATCGTTCACCCCACCGGAAACATGGAAGAGGACATGAAGAGCATTCAGGCGTTTTACACCGCAATCAAGGGTAAATACACCGGCCGAAGTGCATAAGAAACCAGAGGACAGACGAAAGAGGACGGAAGACAGAGGAAGAAGAAGTTCGAAGTGCCTAAAGTGAAAAAAACGAATCACGATGAAACGGGCAACCAATTCTGAACCATAGGCATCAAAAAAAGGAGGGGACTATGTCTCTGGAAGAGCAATTCAAGGAAGCGCAGGAAAGGGTGAACAAACTCTCCCGCCGACCTTCCGACCTGCAGCTGCTCGAACTCTATAGCTTTTTTAAGCAGGCCACCGTGGGCGACGCGACCGGCAAACGTCCGGGGGCGTTTGATTTCAAAGCCCGAGCCAAGTGGGATGCGTGGAAGCAGCGTGAGGGCCTGTCCCGCGAGGAAGCCATGCGCCTTTACATCGAATCGGTCGAGCGCCTCGAAGCCGAGTTCAACTAAGGCGGATCACCGGGAAAAGCCGCTCATGAAAGCTGAGGGAACAGGGCTTCATTTGCCTGGGAACCGGGGAGGTCTTTTCTCCAGGAAAGCAGCGATCCCTTCTTTCACGTCGTCGGAAAGCATTAGCCTCTCCACGATCTCGGGCTCGCAAACATAGAGGTCCGACACCCTGGCCACGGAAGAAGCGTTGACGATCTTCTTGCACATTCTTAAAGCCAGGGGCCCCTTTCCGGCCATCTTCCGGACCAGCTCCCGGCATGCGCTCATGAGCTCAGCGTGAGGCACGACCCTGTTGGCCAAGCCGATGGCCACGGCTTCCCGGGCTCCGATGTTGTCGCAGGTCATGATCAGCTCTTTTGCCTTCGCGGGCCCGACGAGGCCGGTCAGGCGGGGGGTCGCTCCCCAGGTGAAGAAGATCCCCAGGTTGGCCTCGGGGACGCCGAAAAGGGCGTTTTCGGAAGCGATCCTGAAATCGCAGTTCATGGCCAGGCAGAGCCCGGCGCCGACCGCGGCGCCGTTGACCGCAGCGACTGTGATCTGCTCCAGGTTCTCCATGGTGTGCATGAAATCGTGACCGAAAATCTGCCAGAGTCTCTCGTTGGCAAGTTCCGGCCGGGTGTACCTCTTGGCCATCTCCTCCCTGGAAAACTCCACCCCACATGAGAAGGCCTTTCCAGCGCCGGTGAAGATGATGAAGCGGGTCTTCGTGTCACCCCTCAGTTCCGCCAGCAGGTCCTCCAGCTCCATCAGGAGCTCCATGCTGAGGGCATTCAGTTTGTCCGGACGGTTCAGGGTGACGACCATCGCTTCCCCGGATTCTTCCACGATTAAATTCTTCCAGCTCATCGTTTCATCCCCCTTTCCCTCTAGCCATGGATTAATAAGCGACGCCGTTGTCAGGCGGCGTGACCGCCCCCCTATCCGGGCCTCGCGCCTTGCGCGCCCAAGGTCACGGGGCCGAACGAAACGCTCCGAGGAGGCCGCCCAACATCACACGGCGCGCATGCGATACACCGTTTCCGTTCATGGTTCGATACCTCACCACGAACGGAATAACAGGCAAATGCAGAAGTCTGTCGCCGTTCGTCCTGAGGTGTCGAAGGACGAAACAAGGGTGAAGGGCCGGTATATCCAAAGTTGTGGGACAGCCTCCGAGAGCATATTTTCTCGATTTTACGCCGACCTTGAGTTATAAAGGATTTTATGAAACGGGCCAATACCAAAAAACGACTCAGGCAAGCCTCCCCGATGCCTGAAAAGCTCAAGGATCCGCATGCCTGATCCCTTCAACCTTTCACCGGACCCGATGCTGGAACTCAACAACATAGAGATCGTTTACAGCGATGTGATTCGAGTCGTCAGGGGTATTTCCTTCGCGGTCCCGGAAAAATCGATCGTCGCTCTCCTGGGATCCAACGGCGCAGGCAAAAGCTCCGTCCTCAAAGCTATCTCCGGGTTGCTCGACCTTGAAGACGGCGAGATCACCGAGGGGTCCATTTCATTCCACAAGGAGAGGATCGACCGCCTCTCGCCGGAGCAGATCGTTCAGCGGGGGATCGTCCAGGTTCCGGAGGGAAGGGGCATCTTCGACGACCTGACCACCATCGAGAACATCAGGATCGGCGCCTACACCCGAAAAGACAGGGAGCGCATCAGGGGTGATGTGGACCTCCTGTTCGACTACTTTCCGGCCCTCCGGAGCCGCCGGTCCCAGCCGGCAGGGTATTTGAGCGGGGGCGAGCAGCAGATGCTCGCCATATCCAGGGCGCTCATGGCCCGATGCCGCCTGATGATGCTGGATGAGCCTTCCCTGGGGCTCGCCCCTCAGGTCACGAAGGAAATTTTCCGGATTCTTCTCACCATCAACCAGGAAGCGGGAACCTCCATCTTCCTGGTGGAGCAGAACGCGAGGATCGCCCTTTCCATTTCGAGCTACGGGTACATCATGGAAAACGGGAAAATCGTGCTCGACGGTCCCAGCCGGAAGCTCGCCGACAACGAAGACGTCAAGGAGTTCTACCTGGGTCTCACCGAGGTGGGGAGCCGGAAGAGTTACCGCCACGTCAAGCACTACAAGAGAAGGAAGAGATGGCTGTCATGAGCCAGGCTTCGGCCCTCGAACTGCGCGGGGTCTCGATGCAGTTCGGCGGCGTTCAGGCCATAAAAAAGGTCGGCTTCCAGGTCAGGGAAGGAGAACTCTTCGCCCTGATCGGCCCCAACGGCGCGGGAAAGAGCACCCTCTTCAACTGCATCAACGGGATCTACAAGCCTACCGAGGGAAGCATCTTTTTCAGAGGAAGGGATATCACGGCCTTCAGCCCCTTCAAGATCGCCCACATGGGAATAGCGCGGACCTTCCAGAACATTGCCCTGTTCCACCGGATGAGCGTGCTTGACAACCTCCTCCTCGGGAGGAACCCTGTTCTCGGAGCCGGCGTGCTGCGAGGAGGCCTGTTCTTCGGGAGAGCCCTTCGGGAAGAACTCGAGGCCCGGGAGGCGATCGAGAAAATCATCGATTTCCTGGAGATCGAGCGTTTCCGGAAACAGATTGTCGGCTCGCTCCCCTTCGGCATCCAGAGGCGCATCGAGCTGGGCCGAGCCCTCGCGATGAAGCCGAAAGTGCTCCTCCTGGATGAGCCCGTGTCCGGGATGAATTCCGAAGAGAGGGAAGACATGGCCCGGTTCATCCTGGACATCAAGGAGGAGCTGGGAACCACGGTGGTGCTCATCGATCACGACATGGGCGTGGTGATGGACATCGCCGACCGGATCGTGGTCCTCAATTTCGGGATCAAAATCGCGGAGGGAACCCCTGAAGCCATTGCCGCAGATCGCCACGTGATCCAGGCCTATCTCGGAGAGGAGGAGGGCGCACCATGACAGCCTTTCCCGAGACCCTGCCCGGCCTGCTGGCGAGGAACAAGGAGCGGTACGGCGACAGGACCGCGCTGAGAGAAAAAGACCTGGGAATCTGGCAGGAAGTCTCGTGGAACAGCTACTACGATCACGTCAAGCGATCGTGCCTGGGGTTTCTGTCCCTCGGCCTGAAGAGAGGCGACAAGGTGGCGATCCTCGGTGACAATTGCCGGGAATGGCTTTATGCGGACCTGGCAGCCCAGACGGCGGGGGCCGTGGCGGTGGGCGTTTACCCCACCAACCCGCCCAAGCAGGTCGAGTACGTCCTCGGCCACTCCGACTCGGTCCTGGTGGTCGTGAAGGACCAGGAGCAGGCGGATAAAGTCCTGGAGGTCAAGCCCCGCCTGCCCAAGCTGATGAAGATCGTGGTCGTGGACATGAAGGGCCTGCGCCACTACGATGAGCCCGATCTCCTCTCTTTCGCGGACATGGAAGCCCTGGGAGAGGAAAAGGAAAAAGAGAACCCCGGCCTGTTCGAAGAGCTCCTGATGAAGACACACCCGGAGGATGTGACCATCATGGTCTACACCTCCGGAACGACCGGGCCGCCCAAGGGCGCCATGCTCACCCACAGAAACCTCATCGCCCTGGCCCGGAGTTTTTCTGAGACGACGGAAATGCAAGCGGACGACCAGGTGGTCTCCTACCTCCCCCTCTGCCATATCGCCGAACGGCTCATCTCCCTCATCCTGGGCCTTTACGTGGGGTACACGGTCAACTTTGCGGAGAGCATCGATACGGTTCAGGAAAGCCTGTACGAAATAGGGCCCACCGTGTTCGTCGGGGTTCCGAGGATATGGGAAAAAATGCACGCCGCCATCAACATCCGCATGAAGGACGCCTCCTTCTTCAAGCGGGCGGCCTACGGGCTCTGGATTCCCTTCGGCCTAAAAAAGGTGGATCGCGAAATCCGGGGCATGGGGGATCACATCGGGTGGCGGCTCCTCTACTGGCTGGGGTACCTGTGCCTTTACCGCGCCGTCCTCGACAAACTGGGCCTTCTCAGGGTGAGGGTCGCGATCAGCGGTTCTGCGCCGATCGCTCCCGACATCCTCAAGTTCTACCGCTCCCTGGGACTCAAGATCAGCGAGGTGTACGGCCAGACCGAGGGATCGGGAGTATCCCACATCCACCACGGCTCGGACACCAAAATCGGCTCCGTGGGAAAACCCCTCCCGGGTGTCGAATGCCGGCTGGGTGAAGACGGGGAGATCATGACGAAGAGCGACATGCTCTTCGCCGGCTACTACAAAGACCTTGAGGCGACCCGCGCCGCCCGGGGCGACGGCTGGCTTCACTCGGGGGATGTGGGTGTCCTCGACAAAGAGGGATACCTTTACATCACGGATCGCAAAAAGGCGATCATCATCACGAGCGGGGGCAAGAACATCGCCCCTTCGGAAATCGAAAACCGCCTCAAGTGCAGCCCCTACATCAACGAAGCCGTGGTCGTCGGGGACGGACGGCCTTACCTCGTGGCCCTGATCCAGATCGAGTACGAAACCGTGAGCAAGTGGGCCCAGGATTTCAACATTCCCTTCACGACCTTCAAGAGCCTGGCTCAAAACCGCCAGGTCTACGAACTGATCGACAGGGAAGTGCAGGAAGCCAACAAGGAGTTCGCCAG
>JAGUZM010000616.1 GCA_020060805.1 Deltaproteobacteria bacterium
CATTTGATGACCGAGGGCTGATACACGGTGCCGCCGTTAAACACCAGGGAGATGAGCCCCGCCATCTGCAACGGTGTGGCGAGGACATATCCCTGCCCGATGGCGACGGAAATCGTTTCTCCGGGCTGCCAGGGGATCCCGAACCTCTTGAGTTTCCATTGGCTGGTGGGAATCAGCCCCTCTTTATCAAAACCGAGCTCAAACTCCGCGCTTTTTCCAAGCCCGAACATCTTCGAGTAATGAGCGATCTTGTCTACCCCGAGGCGCTTGCCGAGCCTGTAGAAATAGACGTCACAGGATTCGACCAGGGCCCTGTGAAAGTTCACTTTTCCATGCCCGTTCTTCCGCCAGCACCGGTGGGTATGGGTTCCCATCGTGAAAAAACCGGGACAGAAAACCTCCTCGTTGAGGTCAACGATCCCCTCTTCCAGCCCTGCCAGGGCAACGACGATCTTGAAGGTGGACCCTGGCGGGTATTGTCCAGCAATCGCCCTGTTCTGGAGGGGATAGCTTTTGCTGGTGATCAGGCTGGACCACTGGGACTTGTCTATGCCCTGAAGGAACACGTTGGGGTCAAAAGCAGGGCTGCTCGCCATGGCCAGGACCTCACCCGTATTGGGATCTACCGCCACGATCGCCCCTTTCCTGTTGGACAGCTGTCGCTCAGCAACGAGTTGGAGGTTCTTGTCGATGGTGAGTCCGAGGTCGTACCCGGATGAGGGCGGCTTTCTGGACAGGACCTTCAGCCTCCGGCCGGCAGCATCCACCTCCACCTGCTCCCCTCCCCTCAGCCCGTTCAGGTGGCTCTGCCATTTCCTCTCCACCCCGTACTTGCCGATCAGGTCTCCCGGCTTGCTGTCCGGGTATTCCCCGCTGTTGATCTGGCTCTCCGTAATTTCACCCAGATACCCGATCACATGAGCGGCGAATTCATTATGGATGTAGAATCTTTGAGGCTTGACCTGAATCATCGCCCCGCCCAGATTGAAAAGGTTGGTCTCGATGACGGCCAGCTCTTCCCGGGTCAGGTTCTTCTTCATGAGAAGGGGTCTGAAGGGCGTTTTCCGGCCCTCGTTGGCCAGTTTGTCCGCCACGACACTCCCGGCCAGGCCTATCAGATTTTCGAGGCTCATGGAGAGATCTTCACGGCTGTGGACTTCCTCGGGCACGACGAAGAGATCGAATGAGGGACGGTTGTCGACCAGGACTTCCCCGTGACGGTCGAAAATCATGCCTCGAAACGGGGGGATATCCTGGAGACGGATGCGATTGTTCTCCGATTTGACGCGATAGGTCGGACCGTTGACGATCTGCAGAAACCACATCCGGAGCACCAGGGCAGCCACCGCCGCCAGGATGACGAGGGTCGCTATCCTCAGTCGCCTGCTGTAGATCTCTGCTGAGAGTGAATCAAACCCGGACCCTGTCAATGGTGCGCACCCCTTTCATCATGGACGTACGAAGCGATCATTCCTGATTCACGTGGCTCCTTTCATCACCAGCTTCTTGAGCACATCAAGAACCACGAAACCCAGGGGAGCAAGCAGTCCCGTCGCTGCGGCTGAGGCCCCGAAGAAGACGAGAGATGAATAGGAGCCGCCGGTATTGTAAGCAAAAGAGCTCAACAGCAGGAGGAGAACCATGGATTCCAGGCACACGGCCGCACTGATCAGGATGATCTGCCCCCTGGCGGAGTAGAGGTCAAAAAACCGGCAGCCCCCCTGGATGGCCAGAAAACCGACCAGGTAGAGGAGGGGGAAGAGGCCGAGGGGGCTTGCTGAGAAAATGTCCATCATGATGCCCTGACCCACGGCAAAGACGCCGGCCCATATACCGCCGAAGGAGATCATCACATAAGCGATCATCACGGTCCCGAGATCCACTTGGAAGTAAACGGGCAAGATCGCCTTCATCAGGCTCCCCTTGATCATTATATTGAGAAGGGAGACCAGGCAAAGGGCAAAAACAAACCCTATTCTTTGAAACTGGCTTGGCTTGATAGGGGATCCTCCCTTATGAGCACGAGAACTTCCTCCAGTTTCGCAAAGTCCACGAGAGGCCTGACTTTGACTCCCTTGAACATCTCCCAGGGATCTTCCGAGACTTCGATCACCTCTCCCACCGGCAGACCCTTCGGGTACACCCCCCCCACACCGGAGGTAACGACGATGTCTCCAACGACGACATCGCCCGTCTTGACGACATAATGCATCTTACAAACTTTTCGGGACAGCCCTTTCACAATGCCCTTTTCCCGGGACCGCTGGACCACACAATCCACGGCGCTGTTCTGGTCGATGATCAGGAGGATCTTGGAATAATTGGGCGCCAAGGAAACCAGCTGCCCCACGACCCCTTGGGCGTTGACCACAGGCATATTCAGCCGAAGGCCTGACCCCCTTCCCTTGTCGATGATGATGGACTCAAACCACCCGGTGGGATCCTGCCCGATCACCTGGGCGGCGACGGCGGGCCACTGGACGGTCGCTTTGAACTGGAGCAACTCCTGAAGGCGTTGATTCACCGTCACCAACTCACGGTAACGGTCGTTCTGCATCCTCAAGGCTTGGATCTCTTTGATGAGTGAGGCGTTTTCGTTGTGGAGGTCGACGAAGTTGAAATACTTCAGCCAGAATCCTTCGATGGCATCCACGGTCTTGGCGATGAACATCTGAACCGGCGCCGTCACCTCGATGACCGCCTGCTCGACAGGACTCCATGAACGGCGTTTACTGATATTGGAAGAGACCAAAAAGAGGGCTACGAAAAGGAGGACAACCCATATCCAAAATGTTCTAATCCGCCTAAGATTCAGCAACGGTCCGATTGAACTCCCGATGGAAAGAGACTACCTGATGGCCACCTCTTTTAAAAGGTTGATGTCATCTAGGGCTTTCCCTGAACCGAGGACGACCGCCGAAAGAGGATCTTCCGTGACCGTGATGGGAAGCTTCGTCTCCTCTCTCAACAAAACATCCAGACTTTTCAGAAGGGAGCCGCCCCCGGTAAGGACGATTCCGGTATCGACAATATCTGCAGCCAGCTCCGGAGGGGTCTGCTCCAAAGCAATGCGCACGGTCTCGAGGATGGTTTCCACCTGCTCTGAGATGGATTTCCTCACCTCGTCGGAGTCGATGGTGAGGATTTTTGGAATGCCCGTCACCAAGTCCCTCCCTTTAACCTCGATGGTCTCCACGTGGTCCCCGGGAAAGGCATTCCCGATCGTTGTCTTGATGATTTCTGCGGTGGCGAGCCCGATGAGAAGGTTGTACTTCCTCTTGATGTGCTGGAGGATCGCATCATCCATCTTGTCTCCCGCAACCCGCACGGACTTGCTGTACACGATCCCTGCCAGGGAAATCACGGCCACCTCGGTCGTACCGCCCCCGATGTCCACGATCATGTTCGCTTTCGGTTCGGTGATGGGCAGCCCGGCGCCGATGGCTGCGGCCATCGGTTCCTCGATGAGATAGACCTCCCTCGCCCCCGCGGATTCCGCAGACTCCCTGACCGCCCTCTTCTCCACTTGGGTAATTCCCGAGGGGACACAGATGATGATCCTCGGCCTGACCAGGGTGGCGCGGTTGTGAACTTTGTGAATGAAGTGACGCAGCATGGCCTCGGTCACCTCAAAATCCGCGATGACCCCGTCCTTCATCGGCCGGATGGCGGTGATGTTGCCCGGGGTGCGGCCCAGCATCATTTTTGCCTCCCTGCCCACGGCAAGGACCTTGTTCCCAGCCCTGCCTCCTTTTCTCACGGCCACCACCGACGGCTCTCTCAAAACGATCCCCTTCCCCTTGACATAAACCAGGGTGTTGGCCGTTCCAAGATCAATCGCCAGATCGTTGGAAAAAAGGCCTAAGATGGGATCGAGAAGCATGAATTTCTCCTTTCTCGTTGATGCATTCTGGGCTGGGGGGAACGCAAGGTGAACAAAAAATTCGGCGCTCTTTCTTTAATAGCTTGACAAAGGATAAGGATTTTGTCAAATAATTCATTTACACTAAATCTATTTTATGACGGATATTTCAGCCATGAAGAGAACATTTCAGCCGAGCAACGTCAGAAGGGCAAGGACTCACGGGTTCAGGGCGAGGATGAGTTCCGCCGGAGGGGTCAAGGTCCTCAAAGCGAGAAGGGCCAAAAAGCGGAAGCGCCTGACGGTCTGATCACCCGTTTCCACCCAATCCACCTGATCGCAAGAGCGCTTCTTCTATGTCCTCTTTCTCCTTTTCAAAGAAAGAGAGGTTATTGAATCCGATAGAGTATGTCAAACTAAATCGGGTGGGCAGAAGGGAGGATACAGCCCATTTCAAGATCGTCTTCGCCCCGAACGGGCTGGGCATCTCGAGGCTGGGAATCACGGTCGGTCGAAGGACAGGGAATTCGGTCGTCAGGAATAAGGTGAAGCGGCTCATCAGGGAGTTTTACCGTCTCCACAAAGCCGGTTTCCCCCAGGGTTGCGACATCCTCATTGCCGCCAAGCAAGGGGCGCGTCACCTTGACTACCGGAGAGTCAAAGAGGAACTTGGTGCGTTTATCCAAGACAAAAAGTTTGCTTCATCCCCTTAGATATGTACCCATCGCTTTCGTCGGTATATACCGCTACCTGGTTTCACCCGTTATTCCTCCCTCCTGCCGATTTTACCCTTCGTGCTCGGCCTATGCCCATCTCGCTTTCAAAAAGTACGGAATCGTGAAAGGAGGCATTTTATCGTTGATGAGAATCGGCAAATGCCATCCCTTTCATCCCGGAGGATTTGACCCCCTCGAATAGGCTGATTATCTTCGAGGCCCTGCGGGACCTGAAAAACGACACCATTCCCTTTCTAAGGTTATTGGATGGAAAAAAGAACGATTGTTGCATTTGTATTGTCTTTCCTGATCTTGATCCTCTGGTCCTATTTGTTCGCGCCAAAGCAGGATCAGGCCCCACCAAAGGGCGAACCTCAAAAAGAGGCTGCCACGACCCGGACCCAAGAGGGGGTGATGCCCCAGCAGCCCCCCTCCGCGGTGCAGCCGCAGGTCAAGGTGCAGCCGTTGATCGCCACCCCCGCCGCTCCTGCTGAAAAAAGAATCTTCGTGGAAACCCCTTTGTATAAGGCCGTGTTTACTTCCAAAGGAGCCGGCATTGAGAGCTTTAAGCTCAAGAAATACCATGTCGCCGCCGACCCCGCCTCACCCCTGGTTGAGCTCTCCAGGCTGGGGCAGAACCAGGAAAGCCTCATCCGGGCCGTTTTCGATCATCAGGGTGCAAAGGCGCAGGGAAGCATCGTCTACGAGACGAACACCGATTCCCTCACCCTCGATCCAGGATCCTCACCGAGAGAGTTGATTTTCACCGGGGTCACCCCGAACGGTGTCACCCTTCAGCAAACCTACCGGATCCACGCGGATCGTTACCCCATTGACCTTTCCCTGGCGGTTTCAAACCAAAGCGACAAGCCTTTGGAGGGAAACTTCAAGCTCCTGATCAAGAACGTCCCCCCCAAGGAGGCCTCCAGTTATTACTCCTTTGTGGGGACCTCCTTGCTCTTCAACGATAAGCTGGAGGAAATCGACCCCGACGACATGGAAAAGGAGAAGAATCTTTCCGGGAAGATCGGCTGGATTTCCTACCAGGACGACTATTTCATGAGCGCCGCCGTTCCTGAAAACCCCACCTCTTCCAGCTTTTCAGGCCTGTATCTTCCTTCAGGCATGCTGGAGGCAACCTATGTCGGGCCGTTTGTTCCCCTGGCACCCCTCACCAACCTCTCCGCCCAGTTCACGCTCTACCTCGGCCCGAAGGATCTGAGTGTCCTTAAAGAGCTTGGGAAGAACCTGGACCTGGCCATCAACTTCGGCTGGACCGACATCATCGCCAAGCCCCTCCTGTATGCCCTCCGGTTCTTCAATGGTTTTGTGAACAACTACGGGGTAGCGATCATACTTCTGACCGTGCTCATCAAAATCCTCTTCTGGCCCCTGACCCACAAGAGCTATAAATCCATGAAAGAGATGCAGAAGATCCAGCCCCTGATGGCAAAGATACGGGAGAAGCACAAGGGCAACAGGGAGCAGATGAACAAGGAAATGATGGCCCTTTATAAGACCTACAAGGTGAATCCCATGGGAGGGTGTCTGCCCATGGTCATCCAGATTCCGGTATTCTTTGCCCTGTTCAAGATCCTGGGGAGCGGCATTGAACTGCGTCACGCCCCATTCGTGCTTTGGATCACGGACCTGTCCTCTCCTGATCGCCTGTTCAGCTTCCCTTTTGAGATCCCTCTCATGACACCGCCTCACGGGATACCCGTCCTCACCCTGCTGATGGGAGCCTCCATGTACATCCAGCAAAAAATGACTCCCACGCCGGGCGATCCCACGCAGGCAAAGATCATGATGCTCTTGCCCATCATTTTCACTTTCATGTTCATCAATTTCCCTTCCGGCCTGGTCCTGTACTGGTTGGTCAACAACATCCTGTCCATCGGCCAACAGTACCGCATCATCAAGAGTGCAGCTTAAGTATTGGAGGAACAACCATGGAATCCTATGAATTTGAAGGAAAGACGACTGAAGAAGCGATCGAAAATGCATCCCGTGAGCTCAACCTCCCGGTGGAGGATTTGAATATTGAGGTGATCGAACCCGGATCTGCGGGTATTTTCGGATTGGTGGGGGGGAAGAAGGCCAAAATCAAAGTCAACGTTAAAGGCGCAACTGAAATAGAAGCAGGGGATGTGGAAAAACTGGCCCAAGAGGTCCTGGAGAAAATCCTCTCCCTCATCCCGATTGAAGCTTCGGTCAAAGCGGAGCGGATGGACGACGGGGTCACCCTGAGCGTTGTGGGAGACCGCTCCGGCCTTCTGATCGGGAGGAAAGGGAAAACCTTGGACGCCCTCCAGTTCATCGTGAACAAAATCGTCAACAGGGCTCTGGGCGAAAAGGTCGACGTGGTCATCGATTCGGAAGACTACCGCAAGAGAAGAGAGGACTCCCTGGTGCAGATCGCCAAGAAGATGGGCGACAAGGCAAAAAGGACGAACAAGGCGGTCACCACCGCCGCTTTGAACCCCCACGACCGGCGGATCATTCACCTCACCATCAAAGAAGATGAGGAGCTGGAAACCAGGAGCAGGGGCGATGGGGTGATGAAGCGGGTTGTGATCATCCCGAAGCACAAGGCAAAATAAGGAATTTTCAACCTTCTTTGGGCGCACCTTGGCTTTCAGCACGGCCGTGTCTATTCCATGCCCCATGATCGTTCACATCAGGACACCATCGCTGCCATAGCCACGCCTGTCGGCCAGGCAGGGATCGGCATCATCCGCATCAGCGGCCCCCTTGTCGAGAGCATCATTCGCAGAATTTTCAAACCCCCCAGGGCGGTCGAAGCTTTTCAAAGCCATCGCCTCTACCTCGGGCACCTGGTTGACCCTGATTCAGGCCAGGTCCTGGACCAGGTCCTCCTCTCCTTCATGAAAACCCCCCACACCTATACCCGGGAGGATGTGGCGGAAATCAACTCCCACAGCGGTTATCACCTCCTCGACAGGATTCTACAAACGGTTCTCCGGGAGGGGGCAAGGCTCGCTAAACCGGGAGAGTTTACCTTCCGTGCCTTTATCAACGGCCGGATCGACCTGACCCAGGCTGAGGCGATCGTAGACCTCATCAACTCCAAGTCCGACAGAGGGCTTCAGATCGCCTCCCGGCAGATCGCAGGATCCCTCAAGGATGAAATCAGCCGTCTGAGAGACACAGCCCTCGGCATTCTCGCTCACGTGGAGGTCGCGATTGATTTCCCTGAGGAGGAGGAAGGCATCTTTTCTCAGGAGCAATCGGCGGGTGTCCTGGACACGGACATCATCGAAACGATCGACAGGCTCATCGCCCGCCATCAGGAGAGAAAAATCTGGCTGGATGGGATAAAGACAGTCATCCTGGGCAGGGTCAATGCGGGAAAGTCGAGCCTCCTCAACCGCCTGCTCAACGAGGAGCGCGCCCTGGTCACACCCGTCCCCGGAACGACGAGAGACATCGTCGAGTCCATGGTTCACGTGGAGGGAATGCCCCTTCGGTTGATGGATACCGCGGGTTTCAGAAAAGGGAGGGGAAAAGTTGAGAAGCTCGGCATCGATCTGACGAAAAAGAAAATGAAGGAGGCTGACCTGTCCTTGGTGGTGATCGATCAGAGTCGTCCCCTGAACCAGGATGACCTCGACATCCTGGCTGCCACGAACAGGAAGAGCAGCCTGATCGTTCTGAACAAGATCGATCTTCCACGAAAGGCCGATACCAAAGCGCTCAACCCTGCGATCGAAGGCCTTCCGGTGGTGAGGATCTCCGCCTTGACCGGGGAGGGGATTGAGGGCCTCCGGAAAGCGATAAAGGACCTGGTGCTTGCCGGTGGCGCAGACACCTCGGAAACCCCGATCGCACCGAATCTCCGGCACGCGACGGCCCTTTCCGCGGCGGCCGGGTCGTTCAGGAGAGCCCTTCAGAACCTGAACCAGGGGCTGCCCCTCGAGATCATTGCCATGGACCTCAAGGAAGGGATCGATTCCCTCGGTGAGATCACGGGAGAGACATCGAACGAAGAATTGCTCGACCGCATCTTCAGCCAGTTTTGTATCGGAAAGTAGCGTCCCCACGGGTATTCTTGACATTTCACCGCCCTTTGCCTATAGGATGTCATGGATTCCCTACATGATCCGAGGAGGCTCACACCTTGTCTCGCAAGGTCCCCTGATCGTTTCCCGGCAGCCCGACCCCGGTTCGGAGGCGGTCTTTCACCTTGCAAGCCTTAGGCTCCGGAGGGTGCTGAATGAAGGGCAGCTTCAAGGCGTCTCGATTCCTCAACTCAGCAACCATCACCTTTTGTTTGACCCTCTTTGTCCTCCTCCTTTTTATCTCCGGGGTTCCGATTCTCGACTACATCGAGCTGAAGTCCTTTGACCTCCGGTTTATCTCCAGGGGCGTCTTACCCCCGTCAACCGAAGTCGTCATCGCAGCGATCGATGAAAAAAGCCTCCGGGCAGAAGGAAGATGGCCGTGGCCCCGATCCAAACTCGCAAAGCTCATCGATATCCTCTCCGAAGAGGGAGCTAAAGTCGTCTCCTTCGATGTCCTTTTTTCAGAACCGGACGAAAACACCCATCTCCAATTCATCAATGAGCTGGATGAGCGGCTCAAAAGTCTTCCCGTGAGGGACAGCTCCATTCAC
This sequence comes from Deltaproteobacteria bacterium, assembly GCA_020060805.1. Taxonomy (GTDB): domain Bacteria; phylum Desulfobacterota; class DSM-4660; order Desulfatiglandales; family HGW-15; genus JAHECH01. Next base: position 9,215 of record JAGUZM010000616.1, read on the forward strand.
GCATTCATCGACCAAAGCAGGCGCTTTGCGGACAATGATCTCGCATTGGCCACATCCATCAGGAATGCTTCCGCAAAAGTGGTGCTGGGATATTTTTTTCACATGAGCGATGCCAGTTTGGGGTATGAACTCACCCCAGAGGAAATCCGGGAACGGCTCCAGGGGGTGAGCCATTCCCGGTATCCTGTCACCCTTTTTGCCAAGAAAGAGATGGACGCGGACCCCTTCATTCATGCCCGCACCCCCCAGCCGAATCTCAGCATCCTGGCTGAGGCGGCCGCGAGTTCCGGTTTCTTCAACATGGTGCCCGACCCGGATGGCGTGGTACGCTGGATGCCCCTCGTGATCAAGACCGGCGGAGACCTCTACGCCCCCCTTCCTATCCTCTCCCTCTGGCATTACATGGACGATCCCCCGCTCATGGTCCGCGTAGAAGAGCACGGCGTCGAAGGCATTCGAATGGGCCCTCTTTTCATCCCCACGGATGAGAGAGGCCAGATCCTCATCAACTACCTCGGCCCGACCAAGACCTTTCCCCACTACGCCATCACCGACATCCTCAACCGAAAAACCCCGGCAGGCACGTTCTCCGGGAAAATCGTTCTCGTGGGAGCGACGTCCACGGGGATCTACGATATGCGAAACACCCCGTTTGAAACCGTTTTCCCGGGGGTTGAGATCCACGCAACGGTTATTGAAAACATCCTCAGCCACTCGTACCTGTACAAGCCCGCGTGGACCCGGTTGTATGACGCCCTCGCGATTCTTTTGCTCTCGGTCCTGGCCGGCATGGTGATTCCCCGGCTGAGCGCCCTCAAAGGGATCCTCTTTGCGGCAGGTTTGTTCATCCTCCACATCCTCGTTGCCCAGTGGCTCTTCGAAAACGCGGCCTTGTGGGTCAACATGGTCTACCCTCTTCTCGGGTTGGTTCTCGTATACACCTCCTTGACCATCTACCGGTACCTGACGGAAGAACGGGAAAGGAAAAAAATCCGGGAGGCATTCAGCCATTACGTATCCGGTTCGGTTGTCAATGAGATGCTGAGAGACCCGGAGAGGTTAAAGCTGGGAGGGGAGAAAAAAGACCTCACCGTCCTTTTTGCCGACATCCGGGGGTTCACCTCCATGGCGGAGACCTTAGAGCCTGAAGCGCTTGTGGAGCTTCTGAACGAATTCCATACAGCCATGACCGACGTCGTCTACCGCTACGACGGCACGCTGGACAAATATATCGGAGATGCGATCATGGTCGTTTACGGCGCTCCCCTGGAGTTCACGGACCATGCCTCCAGGGGGTGCAACTCGGCCCTCGACATGATCGCCAGGTTGAAGGAGCTCAACGAGAAATGGGTCAAAGAGGGTAAACCCGCTCTGGACATCGGGGTCGGCATCAACACGGGCTTGATGATGGTGGGCAACATGGGCTCCCAGCAGAGGTTCGATTACACGGTCATGGGCGATGCTGTGAACCTCGCCTCCCGCCTCGAGGGTGCCAACAAGCTCTACCATACGAATATCGTGATCAGTGAATCCACCTGTGAAAGGGTCAAAGACGAATTCACGGTGATGGAACTGGACAGCGTCAGGGTGAAAGGCAAAGTCCGCCCGGTCAAGATTTACGAGCTGGCGGGCAGAAACGACGTCCCTGCACCCCGTAAGGAGGCCATCCAGTGTTTTCGGCGGGGTTTGTCCTTTTACAAAAAGCAGCAATGGGATGAAGCCATTGAAGCCTTCCGGGAAACCTTGACCATTCAGAAAAACATGCAGGTCGCTGCCTTGTACATAGAGCGCGCCGATATGCTCAAAACCAACCCCCCTACTCCGGACTGGGATGGCACCTTCACCATGAGATCGAAGTGAGGGCGCAGAGGCGCCTCTCCTATCCGCCCTTCTAAAACAACTCTTTCACAGCCAAGTGAAGGAGCTTCTGATATTCCAAAAGGACTTCCTTCGTATATTTCCCGTGGTGCCACCAGTTTTCGGGTTTGAAGTTGGAGTATGGGCTGGGCATCACGAGAACGGGGCAGTCTTTTTCCTGGATGACGGACCGAAAAGTGAGATACGCCCGTCTTGACTGGGTCGGGGAAGTGATGAGCAGGATAGAACGGTAGTTTTTCTTTTTGACCAAGTCCCCGACGAGTTCCGCCTCCTCCCAAGCGCTTTTGACCGGTTTCTCGCCGACGATGATCGCGGGTTCGGGCACGCCAAGGCCCGTCAGGATCATGCCCATGAGGTCAATGCTTTCCGGATAGGGGACGCCCCGCTGCTTCAAGACCTCGTAACCATCCGGCGGTTCTTCCCTCGCCACGAAAATGCGCGGCCCAAGCCCTCGGCTCAGGGCGTCCGCAGCGGCAAGCCCTGTTTCCACTTTTTGGCCTGCCAGGCAGACGATGAGGTCTGACTTCTGAGGAGGATGGGAGAGGATAAGGTACCTTCCGATGCCTGCAAGGATGGGGACGTGGAGGTAGGAAAAGAGCACATAGATGATAAACACCAGGATGATGAACCACTTGAGCAAAGCGGTTCTCCCCGGTTTTGACCCTTCCGGTTCTAAGGGCTTAGAATCCGGAAAGGAAGATCCCGTTTCCGGCGCCTGATAACTGTCTTTCTGGTACTCTGACATGCTCTTGCCCCCGTTTGCTTCGGTCGTGCTTTTCCTCCCTGCACCCCCGATAAAGTCGCTCAATTCTACATGTCCCCTTGCCATTTGTGAAGATCAGCCTCTCATCTCGTCTAACATACATCTTAGAAATCCATTGAATTATTCCCCTGTGAGGCTCGGCCCCGCCGGGAGGTGGGCCTGGAATTCCTCAACGAACTCTTGAGAGACCACACTAGAACGTTGCTGAAAAAGCCCCTGTTCGCAGGCTGCTCAAGAACGCCCAGATGCAAGGCGACCGAAACCCCGAGGAGCGAGGCGTACATATAAGTACGCCGCAGCAACGAGGGATGAGGGCAACGCAGCAGATGGGTGTTTTTGAGCAGCCTGCTAGAACGTTTTCTCGCTGTCCAGAAGAATCGTCACAGGTCCGTCATTGACGAGATGCACTTCCATCATCTCCTGGAACACACCGCTCGCCACCTCCAGCCCCGCTGCCCTCAGGTTCCCGATGAAATGCTCATAGAGATCTTTTGCCCGCTCCGGCGAGGCGGCGCGGATGAAGGAAGGCCTCCGGCCCTTGATGCAATCCGCCCACAGGGTGAATTGAGAAACCACGAGCAGGGCGCCTCCCTTCTCCGTGACGGAAAGGTTCATCAGCCCCTTCTCGTCTGAAAAGATCCTGAGGTTAGCGATCTTGTTGGCAAGGTACGTGGAGTCC
>JAGUZM010000268.1 GCA_020060805.1 Deltaproteobacteria bacterium
ACCTCCCTTTGTCAAAGGGAGGAAACACCCCTCTTTGGAAAAGAGGGGCGGGGGGAGATTTGGTCAACGATGTCAATTCAATTTCGAGACTGTTAATAATAGTGATTACCGGGAAGGCACAAAGTGGCGTGGCAGTCGGTGAGTTTTTCTTCTGGGGCTGTCCATGGTGACTATGAGGCCAATGGTGGCGTTAAACTGGCTCCGAACGAATGTGATTGCGGCCTGGAAGAACACCCCCCAGGGTGCTCCGACTGCATTTACTTATTCACCTGTTTCTTGACTCAGGACGCTACAGAACTTGTTCCGTGCACCTTGTACCCTGAACCGTGCACCCTCTTCACATTTCCCTGAACCCCCAATAAGGGTACTCCAGCACATAATCTGCGATCTTGCCCGGGTTGTTTTCCCTGCTGGCAACCAGCCACAACGTGCTTTTTTTGTCTCCTCCAGAGACCGGAGCGAGGGGGTCCCAGTCCGGCGAGAGGATCATGGCATTGTCCGCGCTGTACTCGATATCCCCCGATTCTTTGAAAAGACTCAAATCGGGCTTTTCATCGTAGCGGCCGCTCTGGCCCCTGGAGAGCTCTGAAATGACCAGGAAAGCGACCCCTTGATCGTCCCGGATGGATTCCATGTGGCGGAGCCACTCGTCGATTCCCGTCCTCCTCTCTGAGAGGTTCTTAAAAGGCAGCTTATGTAGGCTGTCTACAACCACGAGGGCCCTGTCCTGTCGCGTTTCGTGCTGTAAGAAGTCGATTTGTCGCCTCATGATCTCAGGGCTCAGCTTTCTGTCCGTGACAACCCTGAAGTAAGTCAGCAGATCCCTGAATTCGGCACGGGCTCCCTCGAGCTTCTGCCCTACGGTTTCTCCCTTCTCCTCCAGCCTGACTTCTCGCTCTGAAAGCCGGCTCAGGCGGCAAAGGGTCCGCATGTAGATCTTGTGGCGGCCGTTTTCGAAGTCATAATAGATGACAGGGACCTTCTTTTTTGCCAACTCGGTTGAAACTTGCATGAAAAAGCAGGACTTCCCCGCTTTCGGCTGCCCTCCCATGATATTGATCCCCCGGACCCCGCTGAGGGCGCCGTTCAGTTTCTCAAACCCCGTTTCAAACCCGAGAAGGATTCTCCCTTTTTCTGTTTCAAGATGCTGGAAGAAGCGGTGATGCTCTTTGTCGGAAGAGGCAAAAGGAGAGAATGATTCCGAGGCTTTGATCATGGCCGTGACAGCACCCCGGAAGTCCTTCCCTTTTTCCTTGGCCAGGTGGCACAAGGTGAACCCCCTCTTGTAAGTGGTCGGCCACCGCAGAATCCTCGCTTTGTACCCGAGCCTTGTGGCGAGGGAGCGTGCCGCCACGCTCCCTTCCGGCGTGTTGTTCATCAGCAGGAGCATATGATTGATGAACCCCAGGCGCTCCGGGTCTATCGCTTCCAGGTTAGCGAAGAAGGGCACCGCAATACCGGGAAACCCCAGTTCTTTCAGAGCGAGGAGGTTGTTTTCCCCCTCCACCAGGAAAAGAGCTCCGTTCTCGCATCGCTCGATCTCTTGAATGTTGAAGATCTTAAACTCATCCGAGAAAAAGGCTTCATCGCCGTACCAGAAGTTGTCCTCTTCCCTCCCGGGCATCACGCACCGCGCGGCATAGCAATTTCCATCCTCCATGAAGTATGGATAGACGAAGTAGCGGCCGTTGTACCCTATTTTCATTTCATCGATCACGGGCTTGTATATTCCCATTTCCCTGAAGTAGCTGTATTCACTCTCCCCTACGAGGGACCTGAATTTCTTCACCTCCGTGTTCATGTTCTTTATGGGGAACATGACTTCACGGACGTGTTGTTCCCGGTCCGGGTCGTAACCCGGAACCTTGTGGAGATCCAGATTCAGGAGCCTCCCAAAATGTAGAGGAAACCCACCCGGCCGGCACCGGTTCGTGCACCTGAAATAGCCCAGGAAAAGGCTCTCCGGGTCCAGGTAGGCGACGAGCGTTCCTTTCTTTTCCTGCTCGCCATTGGAACAGAAGGGACAAGGGGCCTTCAGGATGTTGCCCTCTAGCTTCGCTTCAGGAACATTCTGCAGGTAGTATTTCCCAACATCCTCTGGACGGTCCATGGCGTTTCATCTCCTCCTGTGTTCGTCTCCCCAGCGCCTTGATCGGTTATTATATCATTCTTGAGGGGCTTAGATAAAGAGGCGCCTCGCTGAGATGGGTGCTGAATCATGTTAAAGCCGGCCTTGGGACCAAGGCCTGCGACTCAACCATGCCTGTCCTCCGAGTCCTACTCCAGGGGAAATGCTCACCGATTCCTTAGTCTGGCCCGGTTGGCAGGATTCTCAGGGCCCCTTCCTTTTTTGTATTTTTTTCTTGACACGTAGTTACATTGTGGCTAGATTGTAATTACAATCCTCCGGGCTATTAACCAGAAAAACATTAAAATCAATAACTATATCAAACTCTTGCTTTCCTACACGAATTCTTGGCGGCCTTGGAGCCAAAACAAATGCCGAAGGGAAGAAAACCTGCCACCAGGCCCGAGCATTCTTGTACCGGCAGAAAACGCCGAAAGATCAGCGTGAAGGTGCCTGGCGACGAGATAGTTGGGGCCGGATTGAAAAAAGTTTTTCCATGCCAGTTCAAGTATAAGTAAGGGGTATTAAAATGAGATATGCAGAGACAGGGTTTAACCTGGAAATTGATCTAACCCGTGGAAACATTGAGAGGGTCCAAACCGACCCGAAACTAGCCGAACTGCATCTTGGGGGCCTGGGTACGAACGCCAAGATTCTGTATGATCGGGTTCCCCCTGAAGTGGAACCCTTTTCTCCTGAGAACCTCCTCATATTTGCCACCGGTCTTCTGGCCGGCACGCCCGCTGTCGGGGCGAATCGCACCATCGTTTCCACGATTTCTCCCCAGACTTTGCTGATGGCCTACTCCATGATGGGGGGATTTTGGGCACCCGAATTGAAGTATGCCGGTTACGACAAAGTGATCATTCGCGGCAAGTCCCCTGATCTCGTCTATTTGTGGATAAACAATGACAAAGTGGAAATACGGGATGCCTCTCATCTCCGGGGCAAGGGCGCCGTGGAAACGGCAGACCTCATCCGCAAGGAGCTGAAGGAGCCCAAAGCCCAGGTGGCGGCCATCGGCATGGCCGGTGAAAACAGGGTCTACATGGCTTCCATCGAGCACGGCCGATCCAGCGCCAGCCGGCTCGGGATCGGCGCCGTCATGGGCGACAAGGGGTTGAAGGCGATCGCTGTTCGGGGAACGAAGGACGTCAATATCGCTCGGCCGGAAAAATTCATCGAGCTTTGCAACGAAATACTGAAATACATAAAAGTCCGAGGAGAGAGTCCCATTCCGGGGGTTATGCCTATTTTGGCGGGGCTCGGGTCACCGCAAGAGATGAAAATCCACGATGAGAAATGGCACACCGAGAGTTTCATGTGGGGAAATGCCCGGACCCGGAGAAAAGGTTTTTGGACCAAGGAAATCGAAGAGAAGTGGAAAG
>JAGUZM010000315.1 GCA_020060805.1 Deltaproteobacteria bacterium
CCGAAGCCGGGCGGGCAAATCTACAGGTCCTTTCCCGAGGGCTTCCGGGTGACGAGCCCCGCGACACTTGGCCATGACTATGCGCGGGGCCGCAAGCTCCTGGATGAGTTTAATTCCCTCCGCCATCGGGTGGATCTCATGGACGGCGCCCTGGTATGGGGCCTCTTTGACGGGAATGAACTCGCATTCTACCGCGGGGAGGCTTCGCAAAGCGTACGGTACAAGAAACTCATCATCGCGGCTGGGGCTTATGACAGGCCGGTCGCCTTTCCGGGCTGGACCTTGCCCGGCGTTTTCACCGCGGGGGGTGCCCAGACCATGGTGAAAACCCAGCGGGTTCTTCCCGGGAAAAGATTTCTCCTCGCAGGCACCGGGCCCCTGCAACTCGCTCTTGCCAACCAGATCGCGGATGCCGGGGGAGAAGTGGCGGCGATCGTGGATGCCGGCCATGTCCAAAACTGGTTCCGCCTGGGTGCGGCAGCCCTAGGACAATGGCAGCTCCTCTCCGATGCACTCTATTACCTCTGGGGTATCCGCAAGGCGCGGATCCCGCTGTTGCGGAACCATCTCATCGTGGAGGCCCGCGGGGACGGGCAGGTGGAAGAAGCCGTGGTCGCGGAGGTGGACAGGGATTGGCGGCCCAAGGGGGGCACTCGGAAGACGATCAGGGTGGATACCGTTTGTGTGGGCTACGGTTTTGTCCCTTCCGTGGAATTGACCCGACTCGCCGGGTGTGAACACCGCTACGAGTTGCCCCTGGGAGGCTGGATACCCGTGCGCAACCACAACATGGAGACGAGTGTTCCCGGGGTCTACGCGGTGGGCGACTGCACGGGCGTGGCAGGGAGCCTCGTGGCGATCGAGGAAGGCCGCATTGCCGGGATCTCCGCATCCTGTTCCCTGGGGCACCTTCCCTCACGGGAGGCGCGGATGAGCAAAGAACCGAGCCGGAGCCGGCTGGCCGGGCTGATGCGTTTGAGGAAAGTCCTGGATGACATTTCAGTGCCTCGCCCGGGCCTCTTTGAACTGGCCAAGGAAGACACGATTGTTTGCCGGTGCGAGGAGATCACCCTCGGGGAGGTCAGGGAGGCCCTCTCCAGGGGCGCCACGGAGATGCGGGAAGTCAAACGCATGACCCGGATGGGGATGGGACCCTGCCAGGGGAGGATGTGCGGCCCCGTGATGCAGGAGATGATTGCCCGGGAGAGGAAAGTTCCCCCGGACAGCATGGGCCATCTCAACCCGAGGCCTCCTGTGAAGCCTGTCCCGATAGCCGCCCTTGCGGAGCATCAGGATCTGCGGTAGCAGGCGGCTCAGTTCGCGGTACCGGCGGAGAAGCGGCTTAAGCTGTAGGGGCCCAGGTCCATATCGGTCCTTCCGGCGGTGATCAGGTCCGCGAATATTTTCCCGGTCAGAGGGGCGAGGGTGATCCCGCTGTGCCCGACGGCGATATAGAGGCCTTCGACCCCGGGCACGCGGTCGTAGATGGGGAGGCGGTCCGGGGGCATGGGCCGGATGTTCGCAAAAACCCTCATGGCTTTCACATTCCTCAGCTCGGGGAGCAACCTCATGGCATCTTTCAGAAAGACTGGCAACCACTCCGGGTGAACGCCCAGGTCGTACCCGATCTTGGTGTTGGATGTGCCGATCATGATGGAACCGTTCGGCCACTGCATCACATACTCCGTGGGAATCGGGAGTAGACGCGGGTAGGGTTCGGAAATGACCAGATGACCGTGCTCTGGGTCCACGGGGATGGTCACACCCGCCATGCGGCCGATGTGGGGGACACGGACTCCTGCCGCGTTCACGACCGTCGGGGTTGATATCCTGCCGCGATCGGTCGCGACGCCGCGAACCCGCCCTCCTTCGACGACAATCCCCGTCACCTCGGTCTTGGAAAGGATCGTCGCCCCGTACCGCCGGGCCATGTGCACGATGGCAGGGACGAGCTTCAGAACCTCCACCAGCCCATCATCCGGCGACACATACCCGCCGACCACTTCAGGAGCGAGGGCCGGTACCAGCTCTTTTGCCTGCCTGGCGTCCAGAAGGTGCACGCGCAAGCCGGGTATCTGCCGCAATTCCTCGACACGCTGCTCCAGCCGCTCCATCTCCTCCTGATTAAGGGCGACGTGGAGAATACCCTTTTGCTGGAGAAAGATGTCGTTTTCGAGACTCCCTATGAACTCCGGGTACATCCGCGAGCTCTGCAAGCTCATGGCGGTATAGTGCGCCGGCCGTTTGTCCGTGACATTGACCTCGCCCCCGTTGGCGCTGGAGGCCATGTAGGCGGGAAACCGTCGCTCAACCAGGGCGACCCGCATGCCCGCGCGGCTGAGAAAAAGGGCGATGGTACAACCCCGGATCCCTCCGCCGATAACCACCACATCCGCTATCCTGAGGTCGGCCATCAATCGGTTCCTGTGATGAAGTCCTCCAGTTTCAAATCCCGGAGCTTCTCCGGCGTCGGCAGGCCCGTTTCCGTGTCCCATCCACGCTCCCGGTAGTAGGCGGTTTTCATGGCCTCCATCTTCTCCGGGTCCAGCGCCTTTCCTTTGTTCGCGCCCACCGGAAAGGAGCGGAAAAATCTCTCTGGAAGCCGGTCATGCTCACGGCCGATCCCTTCCCGAGCGTCGAGGCAACGCTCCGTATTCACCAGCCTTTCAGCAGCGGAGAAGAGGTTTTCCCGGGAAAGGGGCCTGCCGGTTGCCGCTCGATAAAGCTCTGCCAGCCGGTCGTAGAAAAGGAAATAATCGGAGGATGTCTTGTTGAAGCCGTCAACGACGTAGATGCAGACGCCCAGGATGTCGGGGATCCGGGCCCGGTGCTCCGCGTCAATCACCATCCGGACTTTTGGCACGCCGTAGTTCCCCGGAAGATAGGCATCCTCCGAGCCGAAGAGGTCTTTGGCCTCGGTGAGGAGCTTTTCCTTGGGTCCGGGCATGGAGAGACGAATCTCCACGCCTGTCCCGTATGTCGGGAATGGGTCGGCGCCTCCGACAGCCTGCATCAGGCTCGCCCCTTCGAAAGCGGTAAACTGGTAACCATGAGGGAAGTGCCCCTTCACGCTGACCAGGGACTCCAAAGCCCCGGGTCCGAATGCTTCTGCGGCACGGCGGCCGCCTTCGGCAAGGGTATCGCCCACGCCTTCCCGGAGGGCGATCTTGCGGATGATTTGGAGGATCGCCCGCCGGCTCCCTTTTTCCAGAGGGAGCCCATCGGTGTCCGCGCCGGTGATGAGGCCTTTCTGATAGAGCTCCATCAGGAAAGCGATCATGCCTCCTGTCTCGATCACGTCGAGGCCGAGCTTGTTCGCCAGGATGATCGCCTCCCACATGGCCATCAGGTCATCATTCCAGACCGTTCCGAGGAAGCTCATGAAGGGCGAGCAGAAAGCGATCCCGTAGCCGCTTTCGGGAATGTCGACAAGATGCATGCATTGCATGGGGCAGGCGAAGCATCCTGCCCGGCGGACCTGGTAGCGGGAGAAGAACTTCTCGGGCTCGATGCGGGCAAATTTTTCCCACCGGCCGTCCTCGTAGTTTCCGAAGGCGAGCATGTTCTCGTAGAGCTTGTTGAACATGGCGTCAGTGACGGGTTTTACGCGGTTGTTTTCTTCGAAAGCAGGGCTCTCTCTCAACAGCCGGTGCAGGTCCCGGGCGATATCGAGAAAGCGCTTCGGTTGAGCGAGTGACACCCCCCGGGTGCCCCGCACGGCTATCGCTTTGAGTTTCTTGGACCCCATGACCGCCCCCATGCCTGTTCGGCCGGCCACATTGCCCAGGTTGGTGGCAATACTGGCGAAACGGACAAGGTTTTCTCCGGCAGGGCCGATGCTCAACACCTGCATACCCGGATCGCCCAGGTCATGACGCAGTCTCACTGCTGTTTCGTAGGTGTCCAGGCCCCACAAATGCTTGGCGTCCCGCACCTCCACCCGCTCGTTTTCGATCAGGAGGAAAACCGGCTCCTCCCTCGCCCCCTGGATCACCAGGTGGGCATATCCGGCGTGCCTCAGCTCCGCGCCCCAGAAACCGCCGAAGTTGGTCACACCGTGAAAGTTGTTCATCGGCGACTTGGCAGACACATCCACCCGGCCGCTCGACGGAGCGGCGGTGCCTGAGAGAGGCCCGTTGTTGAAAAGGAGGACATTGCCGGGACCCAGGGGATCTGCGCCGGGCCGAAGTTCGTCGTACAAGATCTTGGCCCCCACGGCCCGGCCGCCGATGAAACGATCCGCGTATGGCGCCGTGCTTTCCCTGGTGACCGCGTTTTCCGTCAGGTTCACCTTCAGAATGGCGCCTTCTTTACCCTTAGAATCCATCTTCGTTATCCTATCCATACCCGTCGGTTTACAGGATGACCTCTCACCTCAAAAGCCCCCATGATCTCCAGAGGCGCACGGCGTGTCGCCTGCCTCCACCCTGACGGCCGCGAATCTATCCGCAGCGGTTTGTTCCTCAGGGAGCTCAGTCTGCCTCAGCGTAGACGACCGCGCCATAGGGGCAGACTTCCGCACACCTGGGTTCCCCCCCGCAGAGGTCGCAGCGCATGATGGCCACGCCTTCCGACGAATCCACGGCCGTGCCGCCCACGGGGCAGGCGAAGGCACAGGTGCGGCAACCGATGCACAGGCTGGAGTCGGTCTCCACAGCGCCGGTGGTGGCGCTGCGGTGAATGGCGCGGGTCGGGCAAACCGTCTGACAGGCAGGCTCGGCGCAGTGCCGGCACATCATCGGGACGCAGTGCACGTCGAGATTCATTTTCACGACATTGACGCAGGAGCAGGCCGGGTTGCAGGTGTCGGTGTGAGACAAGGAGCAGAACATCTCGCAGATCCGGCAGCCCAGACATTTTTCCGGGTATATCAAAAGGCTTTTGGACACAAGGGTCTCCTGGGTAAACCGCTGTTGATGAAGGCGCTCGAAAGAACGCTCATCGCCCATCGAAAGGGAGTCAACCCGGATGATCGATGGTATGGCAGAACTCTATGGACAAAGAGCCTCGGGTGTCAAGGGGAAAGGGCTGTTAATAGAGATGACAGGCGACGAAATGGCCGGGCTTGATCTCTTTGAACGGCGGATCCCATGATTCGCATTTTTCCATGGTACCCCGAGGGCACCGGGAGTGGAAGCGGCAGCCGGGGGGCGGATCGATCGGTTGAGACACTTCCCCTTTGATGTTGGGCCTGGGTCTTTCATAAGAGGGGTCCGGGATCGGGACAGCGGAGATCAGGGCCTGAGCATAGGGATGGAGGGGGTTGCGGATCACTTCCTGGATCATCCCCAGTTCCATGATTTTGCCGAGGTACATGATCATCAGCCGCTCCGAAATGTTGGACAAGATGGAAAGATCGTGTGAGACAAACACACAGGTGAAATGCAGCCGTTTGGAAAGGTCCCGGATAAGGTCCAGGATCCCTGCCCTGATGGAAACATCCAGCATGGACACAGGTTCATCCGCGATCACGAGTTCGGGGCTCAAAACGAGGGCGGAAGCGATGCCCACCCGTTGCCTCTCCCCGCCGCTCATCTGATGAGGGTAGCGATCCTTATACTCCTCGGGCACCAATCCCACGATCTCAAGGGTGTCGAGGGTCCTTTCCCTCACCTCGATCTTGTCCCCGATGCCCAGGGCTCTCAGCGGCTCGGCAACCTGGTCAAAGACCGTGAACCTCGGGTTGAGGGATTCGTAGGGATCCTGGAAGACGATCTGGACCTGGCGGCGGTAGTCCTTGATCTCATCCCTGCTGAGCGCCGAGATGTCGCGACCTTTGTACTTGATCACGCCTGCCGTGGGCTCGAGCAATTTCGTGATCAGCGTGCAGG
>JAGUZM010000553.1 GCA_020060805.1 Deltaproteobacteria bacterium
GGGTTGGCCCTGTGTTTCACCTCAGCCTTCACCTACGTCGCGGACATCATCCCGGAACAGAGGCTGAATGAAGGCATCGCCATGTTCGGGGTCACAGGGCTCACGGGAATGGCCATCGGTCCGGCCGTCGCTGAGATGATCGTACGGCACTACACCTTTTCCGAAGCCTTTGTCTTCGCTTCAACGATGGGCTGCTTGGGACTCCTGCTCCATATCCGCCTTCCCGAATCCTTTTCCGAGAAACGGGCCAAACCCACTGAGTCGTTTTTTGCAGTCCTTTTTAGAAGGAATCCGCGACATGTGGCGCTGCTCACGTTTCTCCTGGGGATAGGCTTTGCCGCATCAGGGAGTTTCGTCGCACCCTTTGCAAAAGAGCGGGGTCTGTCCTTCGTCTCCCTTTATTTCATCTCCTACTGCGGAGCGGCTATCCTGACCAGACTCTTCGGAGGACAGCTTGCCGACAGGATCGGCGAAGAGCGGGTGATTCCTCGGGCGTTTCTTGTCACCGGGGCGGGGCTCCTTTTGCTCCTCTTCCTGAAAAGCAACTTCATCATGTTTCTATCCGGTTTCATGTCCGGATGCGGGCACGGGTTCCTCTTTCCCAGCCTCAGCGCCCTCGCCATCCGCCACGAACCGATGGAAATACGAGGAAAAATCACGGGTGTTTTTACGGGATCCCTCGATGCGGGAGCTTTCGCAGGGTCCGTCTTTCTTGGATATGTCGGAGAGTGGCTCGGCTTCCGGGTCCTTTTTGCGTTTGCCGCCAGCGCCCTTTTCATGGGATTCTTTTTTTTCAGGTTTGGGAAATTCGATCAAAGGTGAGTTAGATTCTTAGGGCCTGTTCATTGCTTCACGACACTCTGCCGCGTAAGCAGTCGCTGCCTTCGAGTGGGGGAATTCGGAAAAACAGCCGAGGGCTCTGTCGTACTCCCTTAGGTTCATGTAGCTTATCCCCAGGCAAAGGCTGAGCTCTTCGCTTTTCGGAAAACGGTCAAGACCTTCCAGGAGGATCTTGATGGATTCCTCGTATTCCCTTTTCTTCTGTTTGACAATCCCCAGTCCCAGGTACGCCCGATGATTTGGATGGTAGGCCAGGGACTTTCTGAAGAGCTTCTCCGCTGTCCCCTCCTTTTCCTTGATCCCGTCGATCTTGGAGTAGTCTCCGTGGCTGAAGGTCATGCCCAGGCGCGAGCAGAAATCAGCATGCTCCTCGTACATGTCCTCCCGATCAACCAGTTCGACGGCCTGAGCAAAGGCATGGACATGCTCATAGAACCACGTTCTCAGCCTCTTTCCAAAGGCGAGGATGAGCTGATCGGGCAGGGTGGGGTCTGTTTCGCAGTACATGATCCCCTCAATCTCATTCAGCCATATGTCATCCGTGACGTTACTCCTCGCCTTGAGTTGTTCGTAGAGATCTGTCCCCGGGAAAACATCCAACAGGTAGAAAATGACGCTCAGAGGTTTGATCTTTCCCATCAGATCGATGGTCTCCTGGATCGTCTCCCATGATTCACCCGGAGAACCGTAGATGAAGTATGCTCTCGAGAGAATGCCGTACCTTGTCGTCAGACGGAATGCTTCCTTGATCTGATCCGTGGTGATCTTCTTTTTCAGGCCGGCCCTGATTGTTTCCGATCCGCTCTCGATGCCGTAGCTTATCTGTATGCAACCTGCCTTTCTCATCCAGTAGAGGATCTCCTCATCCACGCCGTTAACCCGCGAAATGGCATACCACGTTATACGCAGCTCCCTGTCGATGATTTCCCGGCAAATCTCAATGACCCTTTTCCTTTTGATCGTAAACGTGTCGTCGGAAAAGTAAAAAAAGGTTACCCCCTTATGGTAGAGAATCTCCAGCTCGTCCACAAAATGCTCCGGCGAGCGGAACCGGATTTTCTTTCCCCAGAAGGCCGGGGAACCACAGAAAGCGCAATGCCACCCGCATCCTCTGGAAGAAGAAACGTGGGGGTAAGTGAAGTGCTTCGCAGCGATGGGCAGGCTGTCCAGGTTCTCCACAAGCTCAGGAGGATCGGTCTTCTGGATCACACCCTCGGCCCTGAAAGCGATTCCCCGGACATCCTCCGGATTTTCTTGCTGCTCCAGGACCTGGACGAGGCTCAAGAAGCTGCATTCGCCTTCGCCGACGACGACATAATCGATCTCAGGAAAGTGCTTCAAAAAATGTTCCCACAAGCAGCTGGCACCGATCCCGCCGAACACGATTTTCACTCCCGGATCCATCTCTTTGGCCAGCCGGGCGATCTCGATGCCGCCCCACCGGTTACCGTGCAAAATCGAGAACCCGATGATCTGAGGTCTCCTCTCAGCCAGGATATCCCTGACTTTTTCGGGCTCCCCACGAAGGCTATGAAAATTCATCACCTCCACGTCATGGTCGTTCTCCTTCAGCACGGCCGCCACGGAATAAAGGCCCATGGGGACGGCTTCAATGTCCTCCCTGTGGATTCGCTCCTCGATAAAATAGGGGTAGATGAGCAGGATTTTCATCGGCTATTGTTCCATGCCATTCTCATCGAGAAAGAAAGGTTGCCCAGCCTTTAAGGTGCCTTCCCGGTTCCTTGCTTCAGCGGTCCTCTCCCTCTCCCAATCTCTTATTCGACAATGCTTTCGTGAAACAGCTGTTCGATGTCCTTGTCCGAATAGCCCAGGCCGGACAGAACCTCTCTCGTCCCCGAACCCTTGGACCTCCCTGGCGGGTTCATCCGTCCCGGCGTTCTGGAGAGGCGCGGGGCCGGAGCCGGTTGAATCACGCCGTCCACCTCGATCAGGAGATGCCTCGCCCTGTTGTGGGGATGATCCCCCACCTCATTCAGCTCCAGGACCGGAGCCACGCAAGCATCTTTTCCCTCGAAGATGGCCGCCCACTCATCACGGGTCTTGGTTTTGAACACTGCTGCGAAGCGCCCCTGGGTCTCAGGCCATTTCTCTTTGTCGTTCTGCGCCGGGAGCGACGATCGATCTATGCCGAGACCTTTGATCAGGACGTCGTAGAACCTCCCCTCGATCGCACCCACGGCCACGAACCTGCCCTCCGATGTCTCGTAGGTCTGGTAGTAAGGTGCGCCGCTATCCACCATGTTTGTTCCGATGTCGAGGGTCATGAGATGGTTGGCCAGGAGTCCGAAGAAGAACGTCGAAAAAGACGCACTTCCGTCCACCATCGCTGCGTCCACCACCTGGCCTTTCCCTGACCTGCTCCTTTCAATCAGGGCGAGCAGAATGCCCATGGCGCACAACATCCCTCCGCCCGCAAAGTCACCCAGGAGGTTGCACGGCGGAAGGGGTCTTTCTCCCTTTCTTCTGCAAAGGGAGAGGGCTCCGGACAGGGCGATGTAATTGATATCGTGCCCGGCCATGCTGGCGAAGGGGCCGGATTGTCCCCAGCCGGTCAGGCGGGCGTAGATCAGCCTGGGGTTGATTCGAAGCGCCTCTTCCGGGCCGAGGCCGAGCCCTTCCATCACTCCGGGCCGATAAGGTTCAAGGAGCACGTCTGATCCTCGGATCATTTCCCCGACGATGTCCGTGCCCTCTTTGGCCTTCAGGTTGACCCTGATGAACCTTTTTCCCCGGTCAAAAGGGTTCCTCTCCATCACATTGGGAATCTCCGGTGCGCCCTTGGACAGGCGGTCAACGACAACCACCTCCGCCCCGAAGTCCGCCAGGATCATGCCGCAGTAAGGCGTTGGCGCGAGGCCCGCCATTTCTATCACTTTAACTCCATCCAACGGTCTCATGGTTCCTCCTGTTCGTTATGATCTCTTCTCTCATGAACATGGATCAGCCCCTTCTTGGCCAGCAAGCTTCGCGGGGCATGTCTCCTCTGAGGGTCTCAGCGTGTCGGAAAGGGGCGATATCATCGCCGGGTATAGCGGTCGGCCTGCTCGCATCGGAGGGCGCAGAATCATCTTTCGGTTACCGCGCCTGCGTGTTTTCGCAGGAGATCGTTGATGGCCTTGCCGACCCTCACGTGGTCATCGGTGCCGAGGGGAAAGGAGGGGCTCCGCCCTGACACTTCACCATGACAGCTCATCTGGACCTTCACCACAGGCAAGAAACCAGACTCGACCTGCTCGATTCCGATGGAGATCCTGTAGCCGGTGCCTGGCGGATGCGGCGGGCTTGCGGGAATCGTCTCTGAAAGGTGCGGGAAAAAGGTCTCCTCCTCCTTCTTCTCTTCCAGCGGTACACAGGCTATGCCCTCACCTTTCTTCACCAGTTCAACGCAATGGTTGCATGAGATGCATGCCGCCTTCCCCCGATCCCCTGACTTCCACCTATTGATCAAGTCAGGTTCCCGGATAAAAGGACGGCACATGGAGATATAGTCGGCCGCGCCTTCCTCTACGAGCGCCCTGGCCACATGGATTGACCTTATCCCGCCCCCCAGGATCAGAGGGACACCCAGCTCTTCTTTAAAGGCCCTCGCCTCCTCCCGAAAATAAGCTTCATCATGCTCGGTCTTGATCCCGTTTTTCATCAAGTTGGGGTTGTTCAACAGCCCGCCGCTCAATTCGATCCCGTCGATTCCTTTCTTTTCAAGCATCGCCCCCACGCGGATGGAGTCTTCCAGGGTGAGGCCGTTCTCGACAAAATCCCTTGCATTCAGTTTCGCCAAAACCGGGTAGCTCGGGCCTACGGCCTCTCGGATGGATCCGAGCACTTCCATGAGGGCCCTTGATCGATTCTCGATGCTCCCGCCGTAGCCATCCGTGCGGTCATTATACCTCGGACAAAGAAGCTGGCTCAGAAAGAACCCGTGGGCCGCCAAGACCTGCACCCCGTCAAATCCAGCCTTCTTGGCCCTCAGGGCTGCCCGTCCAAAGGCTTCTGCGATGTCCTGGAAATCCTGGACGCATAACCCCCTCACGCGGGATTTTGACAGGTATGCACCCCCGTAACCCAGTTGCATGACGATTCTGCCTTTTCTATCATGAACAGCAGCCGTCATGGCCTGAAGACCGGGTATGAGCTCGTCCTTGTGTATCCCGAGTTGCCACGGTGAGTGCTGGCCGTGGGGGTGAACAAAGGCATGGCCGGTGACGATCAGGCCCACGCCTCCTTCGGCGAGAACCGTCATGAGGTTGATCATCCTGGGGGTGCATGAACCGTCATCGCCTGCAAGCCCGTCCCATGTGGCTGATCGGACAAAACGATTGGAAAGGAGCAACCCGTTGATCCCGCTCTTCTCAAAGAGGTCCATCATCCCTCCTCCTTTTGCGACTCCCGATCAACCTCTCAACCGCCCACTCCCATCGCCATTTGCGGAAGAGCGCCACCGGCGGACCGCCGACCGACAATCTGGGGCGAGCCGCCTTTTTCGTGCGATTCATTTTTCCTCATTTTTTCCCCCGGCCCTCCTCCGGCTGCCCTAAGAGATAATGGCAATAGCGGCCGAGGACGAAAAAATAGTCGGACAATCGGTTGAGATAAATGATCACCCTCTCGATTTGTTTGGGCAGGTTTTCCTCCTTTCCCTCGTAAGAGAGGCGAATCAAATCCCTTTCAGCTCGACGACACACCGTTCTTGCCACATGAACCAACGAGGGCAAGGGATGATCGCCGGGAATGATGAAATGGTCGAGGTCAGGCAGTTTTTCCTCGATCCGGTCAATGGCGTTCTCCAGGGTGCGAATATCTTCCTCGCCGATCTCCTTGAATTTCTCGGGAACCACAGACCCCTGCCACGCTGCAACCAGGGCGCTCGCCTGCTGCAAGTGCGACTGGATGCCCGCGATCTCATCATGAAGCCCCGCGCCCTCTTTCGGCAGGAGAGTCCGCAACATGCCGAGGGCAGAGGAGAGTTCATCGATGTTACCGAATATATCGATGCGCACATGACTCTTGGGAACTCGTTCGCCCCCCAGGGAGCCGATGGTCTTGCCGTCATCCCCTTTACGCGTGTAAATCTTCATGGCCCCCCTCTAAGCGCACGGCCTTATCGTCTGATCCTGCTCCTCTATCACCTCTCCGCCCCGATTCCCAGAAAATCAAGAGTCATCTCCGGTAACGTATCAAAAACCTGACCCTTAGACTACTTCATTCGGGGGGCCGTTTCAACAACCCTTCACGGGTGCTCGCAGCGGGGTTTTTATTCTTATTTTTGAATCCCAGGGTTGCTGTTTCAGGTAAGCTCTGGTATGATTCCTAAACAAGTCTCCTAACCGCATCTGACCGTCTGCGAAATAAAAAAACCCCTGAAGCATGGAGCCGGGTCTGATTTACCGATCCCCTTCCGTGCCGGGTTAACTTGCTGAGACTTCTTGCTAATACAAGCGTATTTATTCTTTTGGCATTTCAGCTCTCCCCCTCACCCCAACCCTCTCCCCCAATCGTGGGGGAGAGGGGAGAGCCTGCCTTAGCCTGCCCCGTGCTTGACACGGGGTACTCGATACGGGGGTGAGGGGGAGCGGATCATCAATACTATTTCGAGACGATTAATAGGTCCAGGATTGAATCAGGACTTTTTTGCTTTGGGGGATGATCTCTCCGCGGGTAAAGCCCGGTATTATCCCAAGGATACTTTCTCTACCCGGGCGATTCTCTGCCCCAGAAACCTTTCCCCGAAGAGCTTGAACCGGCCGGGATCATCAGTCGTAAAGAAGCGGGCCTCTCCTCCCCTGGAGATCTTTCCCTCGATTTCCGGATGCCGATGAAGGTAGTCCCTCAACTTCTCCGAAACGATGTCCGGACCGTTCAGAACCCTGCAGTTTTTTCCCATGATTCTCTCGATGTCCTTCTGCAGGAACGGGTAATGGGTGCAGCCCGGAATCAGGGTGTCGATCTTTCTCTCCTTCAGGCGCCGCAGGTATTTTTTCAGGATCATGTTGGTCTCGGGCTTGCCGACCCAACCCTCTTCCACCAGAGGGACGAGAAGAGGGCACGCCAAACCGAAAACTTTCAGGCCGCTTCTGAGCTTTCCGAGCTCCTGCTCGTAGACTTTCGACTCGATCGTCGCCCGGGTGCCGATCACGCCGATGCGGCCGAAACGGGTTGCCTCAACGCCCGCTTCCGCCAGCGGTATCACCACGCCCAAAACACGGCGGTCAGGGTGATGGGACGCCAACCAGTGCTGCTGGACCCTTCGGAGCGCTTTGGCTGACGCCGTGTTGCAGGCGAGGATGATGAGAATGCATCCCCGATCGAAGAGAAAGCTTACGGCTTGGCGGGTATACTCGTAGATGGTGTCGAGGGACTTGTTGCCGTAAGGGGTGCGGGCGTTGTCACCGAGATACAGGTAGCCGTAGCCCGGCAAATCCCGCAAGAACGCTCTCATTACGGTCAGGCCGCCCATTCCTGAATCAAAAACGCCGATCATGACAAACTCAACGCTCCCTGGCTGGCCCGGGGGGGGAAGAAAAATAGCCGACAATGGCCTGGGTGAGGGCTTCGATCGTATATTCCTCTGGAACGATGGGCACGGAAAGTTTCATTTCCTGAGCGGTCCTGGCCGTCACGGGTCCGATGCTGGCCACC
>JAGUZM010000331.1 GCA_020060805.1 Deltaproteobacteria bacterium
CTTATCATGATAGGGCGAAATGGGGAAGCCAAATAATAATATTCCCTGCGAGGGTATTCCCCCTTGAGCTTTCGTCAAGTAGGTGCCATATTTTCTATAGAATCCATTGGGTCTGAACTCCACGAAGAGAGGAAGGAATGGATAAGAAAATCAGAATCGGCGTCAGCGAATGCCTGCTCGGCCACCAGGTTCGGTATGACGGCGGGCACAAGTGGGATCGATTCCTCACCGACACCCTCGGACAGTACGTGGAGTACGTGCCGGTCTGCCCTGAGGTTGAGTGCGGGTTGGGGGTGCCGAGGGAGGCGATGCGGCTCATCGGCGATCCTGAATCGCCCCGCCTCGTGACGATCCGCACCCGGGAGGACCTCACGGACAGAATGGTCGCCTGGGCCAGGGGCCGCGTGAAAGAGCTGGAAGAAGAAAACCTCTGCGGGTTCATCTTCAAGAGCGATTCGCCCAGCAGCGGCATGGAAAGGGTGAAGGTTTACACCGACAAAGGCATGCCCGAGAAGAAGGGAAAGGGTATATTCGCCAGCATCTTCATGGAGCACTTTCCACTGATCCCGGTAGAGGAGGAAGGGCGACTGCATGATCCGAAGCTGCGGGAAAACTTCATCGAGAGCATTTTTACCCTCATGCGCTGGCGCGAGCTGCTATCGCAGGGAAAGAGCGTCCGCAACCTCGTTGCCTTTCACACGCAGAACAAAATGCTGCTCTTTTCACACAGCGAAAAACACCACCGGATGATGGGAAAGCTCGTCGCGGCGGGGAAATCGGCGCCGGCAAATGAGCTTTATGAGAAATACGAAACCCTCTTGATGGAGGCGCTCAAGCTGAAGACGACCATCAAGAAGAACACCAATGTGCTCCAGCATATGATGGGCTACTTCAAGCAGCAGCTCTCCTCTGATGAAAAACAGGAAATGCTGGAGGTGATCGGTGAATACCGGAAAGGCTACATCCCTCTCATCGTCCCGGTCACGCTGCTCAACCACTATGTGAGAAAGTACAAGGAGCCTTATCTTGTCCAGCAGACGTACTTAAACCCGCACCCCATCGCGCTTCAACTGAGGAATCATGCATGAGAAAGGTTCACGGTGCACGGTACAAGGCACAGGCAAACCGTGAGAAAAAACGGGGGCAAAGGGAGGCAACGGGGGCCGCACGCCGTTAATCGATGATGCTCTCCCTAAGAGCCTTGGGGCTGGGCACAGGAATGGGCATACAGCAGTCTTTCTCCGGGTTATACATCAAACGGTAGGACGCGCCCCTGTTGCCGTCCCTGTACATGACGTCCCATCCGCGCACGTAGTACGGGCAGGCATCATTAAAACAGATGTACATGTAGTCGTTGTCCCAGGTCACTTCAAAGGGGTTATCCGGCACAGCCCACTTGCGCATTTTCTCGCCGCAGTAGGGGCAGGAGAGGGTCTCTTTGACAGCCCTCTTCCTCTTCTCGAGCTCTTCGGGGCTCAGTGGTTCGCCATACGGAACGGTCACCTTGGGCCTGGCCCCCCTGGAAGGGTCGCCTCCCTTCTTCTCACCATAGATCGCGTAGATGGGGTCACTCGGAATACCCAGATGGGCATATCTGTCATCCTTCGGCCGCGGCTTTCCCTTTGAGACGAAAACCGTGGTTTTTTCGAAGGCACCGGATTCGCGGAAAAAATCCTCCACCAGGAGAACCCGCTCCTCTTCCCCCGATTCCTTCCAGATTTTGACGGCTTTTTGCGGGAACATGCGGTTCGAAAAAATGACAAGGAAAAGCCCGCCCGGCTTCAGGATTCGGCCCACCTCCCGGAACACCTCAAAGGGCCGGGTCATGTAGTCCACGGACACGGTGTTGACCACCGTGTCGAACGTATTGTCAGGAAAGGGAAGAAGAGGGTCTTTGTTGAGATCATGAATCACCGCACCGGTGAGAGCCTTGTTCTCATTCAGTTCATTTTCGTTCAACCCGAGCCCGACGACCCTGGAGGGATGAAGATCTTCGGGAATATGGGAATCCCACCCTGCCATGAGATCCAGGATAGCCGGGTCGTCTTCGGTGACGAGGTCGGCGATGATCTTCTCCACCGTTGCGAGGGCAAGGGAATCGAGGTGATCAACGAAACGATCAAGGGAGTAAAAGACGCGGTCATCGCCCTCGTCAAGTCTTGAGAATGCGTCCTCTCCGAACAAGGCATTCGGAGAAGATGTCCTTTCGATTTCTTGTGCATCTGCCATGTTGGACCTCCAAAAAAAAGAACCGGGTGATGTCGCAAAACAAAACCCGGCTCGTAGCCCCATTCCTGGGCGGGTTAGGCTTAATAGTAGTTCACTTCGTTGAACAAATTAATAACAAGGATTAACTTGTCAACCAAGGTCACCCCTGGGCTTGGCGAAGTGCCGGTGATGGTCAGATGGCCTGAAGGGGTCCTGCGCCGAATGGGAAAGGACAATCAAGACCGGGAGATCATGAAACATATGGTCGATGGACACTTTCAGAAAGCACTTACCTGTGCGTTGCCCGACACTTTCTCACTCTTTTGTCAGGATCTCCCGACCCGCCCTTTGCCCGGAGCGGGACGTGTTCTGGTCACAGGCGCATCCGGCTATATCGGAGGACGTTTGGTGCCCGAACTCCTGGCCAGGGGATATCCCGTCAGGGCCATGGTCCGAGCTTTCTCGCCGGCTTATTCCAAGCACTGGCCTAACGCGGAGATCGCCGTCGCGGATGCTCTGGAAACAGAGAGCCTGGATCGGGCCCTGGAGGGCATCGACACGGCCTATTACCTTATCCACTCTCTCCTGCTCGGGCCCTCTTCCTTCCTGCACGCTGACATCCAGGCAGCCGTCAATTTCGGCAAGGCGGCGGAGAAGCAGGGGCTCCGGCGGATCATTTATCTGGGCGGCCTGGGCGATACCCGGAGCCAATCCCCTCACTTGAAAAGCAGGATGCAGGTCGCTCAAGAGCTCAGCCGTGGCCGCACGCCCGTCACCATCCTTCGCGCCGCCATCATCATCGGCTCCGGCAGCGCCTCTTATGAAATCATCCGCCACTTGGTTACCCGGCTTCCTGTTCTCCCGATCCCCCATTGGGCCAAAAACCGGTGCCAGCCAATCGCTATCCGGGATGTGGTCAAGTACCTGGTGGGAGCCATGGAGACTCCCGAGGCCACAGGTGGGGCCTTCGATATTGGAGGTCCTGAGATTCTGACCTATGAGGGGTTGCTCCGGATCTTCGCGCTGGTCATACGGAAAAGGGTCTGGTTATTTGACGCACCCTTCTCGCATATCGGCTTCTACGCCTATCTTGCCAGCCTCCTCACTCCCGTGCCAGCGTCGATCACTCGGGCTCTCATGGAAGGTCTTCGTGATGAAGTCGTCGCGTCCGGCGACGAGATCCGGCGTTTGATTCCTTTCAAGCCACTGACTTATCAGGAGGCGGTGATTCGCGCTCTCAGCAGGGAGGAACAAGACAAAGTCTACACCCGTTGGTCCGACGCTTATCCCCCTGCTTACGACTTAGCCCTGAAACTCCATGAAGTCCAAGGAAAGCCCGGCTACACCGCAACCCGCTCCGTGCTTTCCGATAAACCTGCCCGGAGCCTATTCGGTTCGGTCTGTTGCGTCGGTGGCCGTGCGGGCTGGTTCCGCGCCAACTGGATGTGGTGGCTCCGCGGTGCTTTTGACCGCCTCTTCTTCGGCGTGGGCACCTCGCGGGGTCGGCGGTGCCACTCTTCCCTTGAAGTCAATGACGTGGTCGATTTCTTCAGGGTGGAAGATATCGAACCGGACCGGAGACTGCTTCTGCGAGCCGAGATGAAATTACCGGGAAAAGCCTGGCTCGATTTCGCCATCCGTGAGGAGGGCGAAAAAGAACGGCTCTCCGTGACCGCACACTTTTTCACGTCAAGCTGGTTCGGGCGTCTTTACTGGTATGCCTTCCTTCCGTTTCACCATTTCATCTTTCAGGGGCTGGTGGATCAGATTGAGAAGCAAAGCTGACATCAGGCATTCCGACTCTTAGACAGGGTTGATTTATCGACAATAATACAAGGAGGAGTTACAACATGGATCTTGAAAAGTATTTCGAAGGTGTCAAAGGCACGGGTGTTCTTTCAACCGCGGATTCAGAGGGCCGCGTGGATGCGGCCATCTACGCAAAACCCCACATCATGGACAAGGAGACGGTTGCGTTTATCATGGCTGACCGGCTGACCCATCATAACCTGCAATCGAACGACCACGCGGCGTATTTGTTCAGAGAAGAGGGGCAGGGATACAAGGGGATCCGGCTCTTCCTCACCAAGCTGAGGGAAGAGAAGGACACGGATCTCCTCTATTCGATCCGGAGCAAAAGGTATCCGGGCGAGAAAGAGGAAGGAAAGCCGCGCTTTTTGGTGTTCTTCAAAGTGGACAAAACCCTTCCCCTGATCGGCCCTGGCAGGGATCCAGAAAAAGAGTAATGTGCAGCCGCCCGATTTTGGTTGACTGTAATCGATGATGCAATCGGGCGCCTTTCATGCTAAGCTCATTGTAAAGCCGGTGAGGCGGAGAAACACACCAACGGGCCAGGAGATCTTAGCGTGAATACGACCCTTGAACTGTCGGAGCTCGACTCTAGAATCGGCCAGCTTTTCATGATCGGTATCCCGGGACCGCGCCTGGATGACGGAACAGAGGCGCTGATTCGAGATTACAACCTGGGCGGCGTGATTCTATTCAGCCGCAACATAGAGAACCCGGTACAAGTGGCGACCCTCTGCCGTGATCTGCAGGAAATAGCCGTGGCCTATCACGGCCGTCCCCTTATTCTCGCCGTGGACCAGGAAGGAGGGAGAGTGGCAAGGCTCAAGGAGCCGTTCGCCGTTTTCCCCGGGAACGGCGCGATCGGCAAGGACGACCATCCCGTGGAAAAGGCGATGGAGTTCGGGCATGTCACGGCCACGGAAATGAGGCTCGTCGGCCTCAACATGGATCTCGCGCCGGTAGTGGATGTGCAAAGGGGAGAAATAGAAAAACATCTTGCCGGCCGGAGCTTCGGGGAAGATCCGGAAAAGGTTGCCCTTCTCGGGA
>JAGUZM010000476.1 GCA_020060805.1 Deltaproteobacteria bacterium
ATCCCCTGGCTGTGTTCCTTCCGGGATGTGCATTCTTTCAGATCCATCAAGGGTCGGGATCTCCAGCGTCGTTCCCAATGCGGCGTCCACAAATGAAATGGGAACACGGCAAATCACATCATCTTCTTGCCTTTCGAAAAACTCGTGCGGCTCGACATGGATCTGGACATAAAGGTCTCCGGGCGGTCCGCCATTGGAACTTCGCTGTCCCTCGCCGGTCAATTTCAGGCTCATACCACTATCAACGCCCGGTGGAATTTTCACGTTGAGCTTCTTTTTCACCTGAGCCCGGCCGGTACCCCTGCATTCGCTACAGGGACGGGTGATGACCTCACCCGCGCCTCCGCAGGTCGGGCATGTGGTGGCGATACGGATAAATCCCTGGGACCTAGCGATTTGGCCCCTGCCTCCGCAGGCCCGGCAGGCTTCTCTCTGATATCCGCTCTCCACACCTGTTCCGCTGCAGTTCTGACAGGCCTGGACCTTTGGGACCTCGATCTCTTTTTCCTTTCCAAAGGCCGCATCAAGAAAGCTGATCTTCAAGTCATATTGATGATCGGAGCCTTTCCTTGCACGGTTTCGGGAGCGGGATCCGCCGCCAAAACCAAAAAAATCTTCAAAGATATCCCCGAAGGAAGAGAAGATATCGTCAAAACCCCTGAACCCCTGAAATCCGGTGCCCTGAAGCCCTGCATGGCCATAACGGTCATATATTTGACGTTTTTCAGGATCACGGAGGACCTCGTAGGCCTCGGCCGCCTCTTTGAAACGCTCCTCGGCCTCCTTGTCTCCCGGATTTCGGTCCGGGTGATATTTCATGGCCAATTGGCGATAACTCTTCTTAATCTCCTCATCTGAGGCGTTTCGGTTCACGCCCAGGATTTCATAGTAGTCACGTTTGTCATTCATTCCTGCCGCTCTTTTTTCTTAAAATGCTTTTATCCTATCCTCTTAATTCTCTTACTGAACAAGTCTCTTGATATCCTCGGTCCGGTCCTTGTGGGTGATAAGGGTCTTGCCATCAGCCCGCACAACGACCAGATCTTTAACGCCGATGAGCATAACGGCTTCGTTTCCATTCTCGCAAAAGACCAGATTCCCCTCTGAATCCAAGTTCCTGACATGCCCTCGAAGATAATTGCCGGCCTCGTCCCGGGTGAGATAATCCTTGATGGCGTTCCAGCCTCCCACATCGGACCAGGAGAAGGTGCAACTCGCGCACCTTACATTCCGTGATTTCTCCATAACGGCGCAATCGATGGAGATGGGCTTAATACATTCAAAGACCTTTTCAAGAACCCGGGGCCACTGGGGTGTGCGATAGAATTTTATGGCATCGGAAAAGATCTCCAGGTGGGCGGGGATATATTTTCTGATTTCCCCGAGGATCGTATCTGTCCTCCATACGAACATCCCCGAGTTCCACAGGAATCGGCCGGACTGAACATAGCGTTTTGCCGTGTCAAGATCCGGTTTCTCTTTGAAGCGGAGCAACTCGAAATGCGCAATGCCATTGTCTTCCTCAACCTTTCGACCCAGTTCCAGATACCCGTACCCGGTGGCCGGATAGGTGGGTTGGATCCCAAAGGTGTAAAGGACGTTGCTTTGCCTTGCGGCATGGGTGACTGACGAAATCGTTTCCCGGAAAAGGTCAGCAGGTTCTATAAGATGATCGGCCGTCAGGATGACCATCACGGGATTCCCGAACCGCTTTTTACAGATGACCGTGCCCAGGCATACCGCCGCTGCCGTGTCTCTCCGAATCGGCTCTCCTACGATATTTTCTCTGGGGATTTCCGGTAATTGCTCTGCCGCCAGATCGACAAAGCGCTTACTGGTCAAGACAAGGACCCGTTCATTGGGCACGAGGCCTGCTATTCGATCATAGCTTTTTTGAATCAGGCTCCTGTTGTCATCAAAGAGGCTCAAAAACTGCTTCGGCTTTTCC
The DNA here is from genome assembly GCA_020060805.1 of Deltaproteobacteria bacterium. GTDB lineage: Bacteria > Desulfobacterota > DSM-4660 > Desulfatiglandales > HGW-15 > JAHECH01. The sequence goes on from JAGUZM010000476.1 coordinate 1,949, forward strand.
TCTGTGCTGAGAGGCCAGAACCGGGTCCCTATCCCTCCGGCCATGATTATGACTGCCAGATCGTGATTCATGTCTTCCATATCTCATCTCGTTTCAGGAGCTAAAGTCCCCAGCGCCGGTCGTGATCTGCTCAGGCAAATATCAACAAGATCTGAAATCTGAGCTGTTCCCGCGCACATGACCGTGTCGGCCCCGCCCCAGTAGATTTTTATGGATCCATCCTCCTCGGGAACGGCCCCGCAACAAAAAACAACATTATGAACATACCCTGATACCTCCCACGGGTCCTCAGGCTGAAGGATCCACTCATCTGCAACCCCCAGGACACGTGAAGGGTCCTTAAAATCATGAAGGGCGACTCCCAGCCGATAGACGGCACCGTCCATGGTCTTGAATACGCCATGGTATATATTCAGCCATCCCTTCTCTGTCTTGATGGGCGGTGCCCCAGGTCCGATCTTCATCTCATCCCAGTGATACCTCTCGGGCTTGATAATAACCCTCGAACCTCCCCAATGTACCAGGTCGCCTGAGTAAGAGATCCATATGGACCAGGGCATATTTTCCGTATGGGGACGGTCCAGCCGGGCATATCGGCCATTAAATTTCTCGGGAAAAATGACGACGTTGCGATGGTCTGCCTGGGTGATAAATCCGAGGCGCTCCAACGCCACAAAATCCTTTGTCTTGGCCAGGGCGACCCTGACACCATGACGTGAGTAAGCGCTGTAGGTAATGAGATATTCCTCGTGTACGCTGCAAATGCGTGGGTCTTCCACCCCGAATTCCTCGTAGTCCGCGAATGGTTCTTCCCGCGAAGGCACCAGAAAAGGCTTAAGCCGCGCTTTGAATTTGACACCATCTTCGCTTTCGGCAAGTCCTATGATGGATCGGCCATTCCGAACGTGAGACCTGAACAGCATTATGTATCGGTCATTGAACTTCGTGACGCCAGCGTTGTGGACGGTTTCTACAGGATAGGGAATGTCTTCCCTGGTGAGAATCGGGTTCTTCTCGTATCGCTTGACCAAGCCCTTTCCAATCTCACGAGCGCCCATAATCGTCCTCCAGCCGCTGGATGTCGTCTTCCCCGAAGTAGGTGCCTCGCTGCACCTCGACGAATACCATATTTCGGTCACCGCGATTGGCTATGCGGTGCGCCCCTCCGCGAGGGATATCTATGGATTCTCCCTCTGAAAGAATGACCTCCTGGCCGTCAAGGGTCACCAGGGCATTCCCCGCCACCACGTGCCAGTGCTCGCTCCTCTGCTGATGTCTCTGATAGCTGAGCCTTTTCCCGGGATACACCGTAATCCTTTTGACCTTGTGATCAGTCTGATCCGACAAAACCTCGTAAAAACCCCACGGACGGTGGTCTTCCCGCTTGTTTTGTTCAAGTATCCGCTTGTAGACGCGGATGTAGTCCGCCACCATGCGATCTACCGTGAACCTCTCCTCCACCCACCTGCGGCATTCGGCTCGATCGATCTCTTTTACCCTGGAGACCATCTCCGCCATCTCCAGAGCATCCGAAACCAGGTAGCCTGTTTTTCCATGGGCAATCACCTCGGCCATACTGCCCCTGTTGACGGCAATCACTGGGGTGCCGCAGGCCATGGCCTCGACCACGGAGAGACCGAACGGTTCATCGAAGTTGATGGGATGGAGCATCGCATAGGCCCCTCCGAGCAATTCATCCCTTTTTTCAGGACCGGCGCTCCCCACGTAGAGGACCTTTTCATCATCAAGATGGGGTTTGACATGACATTCAAAATAGGCCTCGTCCTGGATAATGCCGGCGATGACGAGCCTCATGCCGTTCCTTTTGGCAATATTGATGCACTCCCTGGTCCCCTTTTCGTGGTGAATACGGCCGAAAAAGAGGAGATAATCCCCGGGCTTCGGTTGAAAGGTGAACCGTTCCAGGTCTATTCCGTGATGGATCGTGGCAATGTAACCGATCTCCGGGTTTTTGTCGGCTTCACTGATCGCCACATAGTAGGCCCTGCCGTTATATTTTTTGTAAACCGGGAGAATCTTGGGTGAGGAAAAGCCGTGGATGGTGGTAAGCACCGGGGTGCCGGTCATGTTCATATAGGTCAGGGGCAGGAAGTCGAAATGGTTGTGGATCAGATCGAATTCATCACCCCGCTCGAAAAGCTCCGAAATGTGGAGGCACTCCCACACCTTGGGTAGAAGCTCCTTGTCCTCTTCGTATCCCCTGGGGCAGACGCCCTTGAGTCTCCCTCCGGTCTCCGAATCCTGCGTGGCAAAGAGGGTGACGTCCAGGCCGCAGCGCACCAGCCCCTCGGTCAAGAGCGAAACGACGTTTTCCCATGGGCCGTAGTGTGCTGGCGGCGTGCGCCAGGCAATCGGAGAGAGCATGGCGATTCTCATGACCTTACTCCCAATCCATTCGATTGTGTTTTTCCAGCCAGTCCAGCATCTCTGATACGCGGGCCGTGGCCAGGGCAATGCGCTTGTCCGCTCCGCCGTAATAGAGGCGCAGTTCGTCGCCTTCGGACACCCATCCGCATGGGAAGACCACCTTGTCCACGTCTCCCACGACTTCATAGTCTTCCTGGGGAGCGAAGACCCATTCGTCCGATCGGGCGAGGAGTTTTGTGGGGTCTTCCAGGTCGAGGAGTCCCAGTCCGAGCCTGTAAAGGCATCCGCTCGCTGTCATCCGCACGCCGTGGTACAAAATGAGCCAGCCTCTATCCGTCCTCAAAGGCGGCGGCGACAAACCGATCTTGTTGGCATCCCACCATGCACCCCTGCGGGCGGGTACCACAATCTGGTGATCGCCCCAGTGCTTCATGTCCGGGCTGAAGGAAATCCAGATGTGGGCGCCCACGTTGGCAAAAGCGGGCACCGGCCTGTGGAGCATGGCCCAGCGTCCGTTAAAGCGGACCGGAAATATGGCGGCATCTTTGTCCTCAGGTGGCATCACCACCCCTTTTCGGTCGAAGGTTTTGAAATCCTGGGTTGTGGCAAGGGAAACGAGAGGCCCGCCTCTGGAGTAGGAAACATAGACAATGACCCAAAGATTTTCTTCCTTGATGAAGCTGATCCTGGGGTCCTCGATACCCCAAACCTCTTCGGGGTGGGTATGCGGACTGGGAAGGAGGGTTGGCTCGGGATCGATCTTCCAGTTGGTCACCCCATCCTTGCTCCTTGCCACGGTAAGGTGGGACATGCCTCGCCGATCTTCGACCCGCATGAGAAGCAGGGTTTCATCCCCCACCCTGGTCGCTCCGGCGTTGAACACGGAATTGGCGTTGTAAGGGATGTCCCACGCTCTGATAATGGGGTTGCCGTGATACCGCGTAAAAAGATCGTTAAACCGGTAGTCGGACATGATTCCTCCCTTCGCACATCCTTCAGAATTCGAGTTCCGTGATGACAGGTTTCCCCGTTCTCTGCGCCTCCCGCGCGAGTTGGTAGGCTTGATTGTATTGCTGGGCGACCACCTCCCAGGAAGCCACCTCGTCGAGATAGCGTTTCAAGTTCTCACCCAGCTCCAAGCGGAGATTTTCGTCACAGGCCAGCCGGATGACCTTTTTCTTGAGCATTTCCTTAGTCGTAAAAAGCAATCCCCCTTCGCTTTCAAGGGTCTGTGCGGTCAGCCCCTCCATGGGCGCTGAGGTGATGTAAGGTTTGTTCAACGCGATGATGCGTGCGAGGGTTCCTGACTGGGTTTCATCGGTTGAAGGAAGAACGATGAAATCGCAAGTCGCCATGACTCTGTAGTAAAGATCCCCCCTAGGAATGAATTCGTAATAGTGCCCTATGCCTTTGAGTTGAAGCTCAATCGCCCCAGCCTTCCAGCGCTCATAATCTGTCTGATGATTCGGGTCTCTCACTGCCCCGGCGGCGAGAAGGTCCCACTCCTGGCCGCAACGTCGCCTTATCTCCTCATGTATCTCCTCCCACATGGAAAGGAGAATGTCCCATCGCTTGTTGGATTGAATCCATCCGATCATCCCCACAAGATGGTCAGAGAGTCCCATCCTGTCAAAGCCTAGTTCCTCCCTGATGGCCGGTATTTCATGAACTCCCAGGCGCTTATCCGGCCGGGCGCCGTGTGGCACGACCATTATATTTCGGGGAGTCTTCCAACCATAACCCGGAAATGTCCAGTCAAGCCTCCACTTTTGGTAGTGGCACTTAAACAGGACCACATCGCTTCGCTGGCAGAGTTCATAGATGAAGTTGGCCTCAAAATCCCTCAGCCGGCCGTGCACCGTATGAGGTTCCACCACGATCGGATAGTCGGCCACAGCCTCAAGAAGGGTCAGAAAGCCCTCATTGCCGTCTCCGATTCCACGTTCATCCCTGTATTCGTATAGCCCGTATTCATGTTCGCAATGGATCACGTAAGGCTTGAGCTCCTCGATCTTTGATGCTACAGCCCTCCACCACTCCTTCCGGCCCATGTCGATGATAGGGAAAACACCTTCCCCCTGTCCGTCCGTATGGCTTATGACCAGGACATCCCGCTCTGGATTTGACTTCTTGATGAATTCCCGGGCCTCTTCGGCAAAGGTGGCGATACCGCACAGCCGCGGAGGATAGGAGCTAATGATGACTATCGGAGCGTTATTCATGTCTTTCCTCTATAGATTCTATTGAATGCTTTGCACACGCCTCCGCATCCATCAGTTGATGGAGGCTTAAAAGGGAAAGGAGCCAGGCCAGCGTGGACTCCGCTCCCTGGTTCAGGTTCGGACCATCTGCTGTAAGACCGTCCCGGCATCCGCCCGTGGTGTAGTCATAAAGCGGGGCGTTCAGGTCATTTCGGCCCAAAAACCATTCAAAGGCACGACGTGCCTCTTCAATCCATTTCTTATCGTGGGTGACGTTATAGGCCTCAACACATGCTTCAATCATGCTCTGGGCCTCGATGGGCTGCTGATCGAACCTGGCTCGTTCTCCGTTTCGCGAAAACCATCCCCGGTTGCCGATCGGCACAAAGTGCCCCTTGGAATCCGACTGGATATGCACGAGCCACTTCAGGGAACGCAATCCTGCCTCGATCATCTCTCCTCTCTGAAGCCACTGACCGGAAAGAAGCAAGGCCTGGGGTATCTTGCCGTTGGCATAAGTGACCGTGTCCTCCAGCCAGGGCCAGTCGTCCGTGGCATTGGCCTGATAAATCTTGAAAAGCTTGTCTGCCAGGCAGGCCCGAACACGCCTGACTTCGCTGTCCCCGCTGAATTTTCGCAGGTAGGCATGAACGCCAACCAGGGCGAAGGCCATGGCCCTTGGAGATGAAAAGTCAGCCGTTGTCTTTAGGCTTCTTTCAAAAACATTCAGGGCAACCCCCGTGAGGCTCTCTGACTTTGAACATGCCACAGCTATTCCCAGGCTCCATATGGCCCGACCGTGGCTATCCTCCGAGCCTGTTTCTTCCAGCCACCTGCGGTCATAACCCATGAAATTCCTGAAAAATCCCTTGTGACCATTCAGGGCATGGTCCAGAAAACTCAGGTAGCGGCAGGCAAGCTCTTTCAACTCTTTGCCGTTTGAAGTCATTTCCTGGGCCATCAGCACAGCGATCAAGGCCCTTGCATTGTCATCGGTACAATACCCATGGGAGCGATCAGGAACGATGAATTTTGCATGCTGCAGGATGCCCACATCATCTGTTAACAGCTTGAGATGATCGAGCTTCGGTTGGGGCAGTTCCGGAGGGGCTTCATCCAGGGTCTTTGCCAAAAAAACGGGTTTGGGTCGTAATTCCCGCTCCCGTTTAACCTCCGCGAAAATTTCCATGTAGCTCCGCGCCACCTCTTTCCAGACCATATTCCGGCAAAAGGTGTAGGCCCGTTTCCGCAGGGCATGGCGTTCAATTTCATTATCCAGCAGATCATTGACCTGTTCGGCAAGGGCCTTTGCATCCTGGAAAGGGACAATTCGACCTCGCCCGTCCCCAAGCATCTCCTCGGCATACCAGTAGGGGGTTGAGATGGTCGCCTTTCCCGTACCAAGAGCATAGGCCAGGGTCCCGGAGACGATCTGGTCCTTGCTCAGGTAAGGGGTGACATAGATATCCGCCGCTCCAAGGAATTCCGTCAATTCTTTGAGATCCACGAATCGGTTATGAAAGATGAGATGCTTTTCTACGCCTAAATCCCTCGCCCTCCTCTGCAAGGAAAGCCGGTATGATTCACCCTCATTCCTTTTTACATGGGGATGAGTAGCGCCCAGCACAATATACCTGGTATCCGGGTTTTTCTTCACAATTTCAGGGAGTGCATCGATCATATGTTGGATCCCCTTTCCTGGAGAGAGCAGACCGAATGTCAGGATCACCTTTTTCCCTTCCACGCCGAACTGGTCCTTGAAATAGTTGGGGTCTACAAAGGGGACATCCGGTATGCCGTGGTGGATCATGGAGACTTTTTCTTTGGGAATACGATATGATTCCTTAAGGATCTCTTCGGCTTTCCTGCTCATCACGACGATGCGCCCCGAGATCTGACCGATATCCTCGAGGGTACTCTTCTGCACGGGGTCGGGATCCTTGAGGACGGTGTGGAGGGTCGTGACCACAGGCATCCGCAGGTTATCGATTAATTCCAGGATGTGCCTGCCGTTCTGTCCTCCGAATATGCCGAATTCATGCTGGAGGCAGACTACGTCCACCTGGTTCATATTCAAGAAATCGGCGGCAAGGCGATAATCGGATATGTTCTTGTAGTCCAGCTCAAAGCGTACCTTTTGGGGATATGGGTACCCCTCTGGTGTATCGTTCATCACCATACCCCACCATTTTATATCAGGGGCTTCAGAGCAAAGGGCGTTCAAGAGATCCGTTGTAAAGGTCGCAATGCCGCATTGCCGGGGAAGGTGGTTCCCTATAACGGCAATACATGTGGAAGACTCACCGAAAAGTCTATTTCGATTCATGACCGTGTCCTCCGATCATGCGAATGATGCACCTATCTTATAAGGGGGGGCTTCGGGCGGGGCTTTGGATTTCTGACAAGCGTGTGACAAGTGATACTATCGTTCAGGGGCCAGCTATTCTGGTAGCTTCGCGATCCTCGGGAGCTTCGATTATTTTCGAACCCGGTTATCTCTGCCCGAAAGTCCTTACCCTAGACGTGTTCCCCTTCCCTTCATTCGGGCTGGAAGAAATGGATAAAGCATCATTTGCAAAAGAAACTGACAGCGCTATGCTGAGAGCTTGTCCCAGACCTTCAAGTAATGATCTACCCATTCTTCAAACGAGAGATATCTGCCTGTACGATAATCGTAGCAAGGCTCAAGAGGTTTCGTATTCCCCTCTTTCTTCATTCTATCGGCAAACTCTTCTAAAAATTTCTTTATCTCCTCCCTGGAAAACCCGTATTGAAGGGCAAGGTGCTTGGTTCCATGAGCATTCCTGTAAATGGCGGCCATTTGTCCGATCGCTTTGAGGCGGAGATTCCTTGTCTCCTCTTCAGGCAAACCGATCTGCTCTGCTATAAGAGCCGCCCTTACAAAATGCCCGCGCTCGATTTCGCTCTTTAACGCATCATGCTCTCTCTTTTCATGCATTCAGTATTTCACGCCCTGGCCGAGGGTTCCTCTGCCAGGGCAAGCTTGGGTCCCTATGATTAGTACATGTCCTCAGAAGGCATGGGCGGTGTTGCCGGCGCCTTCTTTTCTTCCGGCTTTTCAGCCACCATGGCCTCCGTGGTCATAAGGAGCCCTGCCACGGATGCCGCGTTTTGAAGGGCAAAGCGCGTGACCTTGGTGGGATCAATAATCCCTGCCTTCACCAGGTCTTCGTACTCGCCGGTCTCCGCGTTGAACCCGAAATTGCCTTTACCGTCCATGACCTTCTGGACCACCACCGATCCCTCGAATCCGGCGTTATTGGCAATCTGCCTCACAGGCTCTTCGAGCGCCCGTTTGATCAGGTTGACGCCCAACTGCTCTTCACCCTCCAGAGTCGTCTTTTCAAGGGCTTTTATGGCACGGACCAAGGCAACGCCGCCGCCCGGGACAATGCCCTCTTCAACCGCCGCCCGGGTGGCATTGAGGGCATCTTCAACCCTTGCCTTTTTCTCCTTCATCTCGGCCTCGGTTGCCGCACCCACGTTGATTACGGCCACGCCACCGATGAGTTTCGCCAGTCGCTCCTGGAGTTTTTCGCGGTCGTAGTCGCTGGTCGTCTCTTCAATTTGAGCCCTGATCTGCTTCACACGGCCTTCCAGGGCGCTCCTGCTGCCGCCCCCGTCCACGATGGTCGTGTTGTCTTTGTCAATCGTGATCTTCTTGGCGGTCCCCAGATCCTTGATGGTTACATTCTCAAGCTTGACCCCAAGGTCCTCGCTGATGACCTGGCCGCCTGTAAGGATGGCGATGTCTTCGAGCATGGCCTTGCGCCGGTCCCCAAACCCAGGCGCCTTCACGGCAGCGCACTTAAGCGTCCCCCGGATCTTGTTGACGACAAGAGTAGCCAGGGCTTCGCCCTCCACCTCTTCCGCTACCAGAAGAAGGGGTTTGCCCGATTTGGCGATCTGTTCCAGAATGGGGACCAGGTCCTTCATGACGCTGATCTTTTTCTCATGAAGCAGGATATAGGGGTCGTCCAGATGGACCTCCATCTTCTCCGGATCTGTGACGAAATAGGGGCTCAGGTAACCACGGTCAAACTGCATGCCCTCCACGATCTCCAGGGTCGTTTCCATACTCTTGGCTTCCTCAACCGTGATCACCCCTTCCTTTCCCACCTTCTCCATGGCTTCTGCGATAATGTCGCCGATGGTCTTGTCGTTGTTTGCGGAAACAGTACCTACCTGCGCTATTTCAGTTTTGTCCTTGGTAGGTTTCGAGATCTTCTTGAGCTCTTCGACCACAGTGCCAACAGCCTTTTCAATTCCGCGCTTAATAGACATGGGATTGGAACCGGCCGCCACCAGTTTCGAACCCTCTCTATAAATGGCCTGGGCAAGAATGGTGGCCGTTGTTGTTCCATCCCCGGCCTTATCAGACGTTTTGGAAGCCACCTCCTTGACCATCTGGGCGCCCATGTTCTCGAACTTATCTTCAAGTTCGATCTCCTTTGCAACGGTCACCCCGTCTTTTGTGATGTTGGGCGAGCCCCAAGATTTTTCAAGGAGCACGTTACGGCCCTTGGGGCCCAAGGTTACTTTCACGGCGTTAGCCAAGGTATCCACGCCTCTCATCATCTTTTCTCGCGCCTGTGCGCTGTACTTGATTTCTTTCTTCGCCATCGCTCAATACCTCCCTCGATCACTTCTCTATAATCCCGAGGATGTCATCCTCGCGCATGATGAGGTGTTCCACCCCATCGATCTTGATCTCATTCCCTGAGTATTTCCCGAATAGAATGCGATCATTCTTTTTCACTTCCAGAGGGATACGCTTGCCATCATCATCCAGTTTGCCTGGCCCGACAGCCACCACCTTGCCCTCCTGGGGCTTCTCCTTGGCTGTGTCAGGGATGATGATCCCGCCCGAGGTTTTCTCCTCCCCGCCGATCCTAAGAACCAGTACTCTGTCATTCAATGGTCTAATGTTCATCTCTCAAAACCTCCTTTCTTAATGACAAAAAAATTTCGAGAAAATTATAAATTTTCTTTAATGGATCATCGATTTTCTAAGGGAAAAAACCGATATGCAGTAAGTCCATAACGCATAACTAACTGATATTATGGTAGATAATTAAGCGAAAAAAAAATAATCATTGGCCAAAAATTTGTCAAGAAAGGCCCTCATTTTATTGATGTTGGCGCGGTATTCAGCCCGACCACCCTATGGTGCCGTGTCAACCAGGGACTGGGGAGCCGGCTCTTGACAAAGGCGTCGATGAGCACAAAATTTTTACGTTAAAGAAATACCGCTGAAAAATATGTCCGGTCCGGAAGGAGGATTCCATATTTTCCTTCTCCCCTCTATGATCTTCCAAACTCCATGAAGTGGCTGGAGTGGTAGGGGTGCATTTTCGTTTCCGCTTCCAGGAAAATGCGAAGGAGGCATTCATGGAACATGAGGATTTCTTAAGAAAATTCGGCATCTCGAAAACCGAGTTCGAGCGCGCAGGACTGGATTGGTACGAACTCGATCTTATTAAGAGAGATCATGTTCAGAATACCAACCGGTTAGAGGCTGCAGCCAAGTACGTTGCCGACCGATTGCGAACGCTTGACGAGGTGCACACCGTTAGAACTAGGGTAAAAAATCCAGAGCATTTGGTTGCAAAGATTATCCGGAAGAAACTTGAATATCCTGACGTTGCCATTGATGTCCGCACTTATGCCCAAGCCATCACCGATCTGGTTGGTGTGAGAGCCTTGCACCTTTTCAAGGAGGACTGGGAAACCATTCACGAGTTTGTCACTCACACATGGGACTTGAACAAAGGGCCGGTGGCAAGTATTTGCGAAGGAGACCATGTGGAGTTCATAGCCCGCTTCAAGGAAAGAGGGTGCGCTATCCACAACCACCCCTTCGGCTATCGTTCTGTGCATTATCTGGTCTCTTTTGCGCCTTCAAAGGCGGAATCCACCGTCGTGGAGATACAGGTTCACACGATCCTTGAGGAGGCCTGGAGCGAAATCGACCATGTGATCCGATACCCTTACGGAAACAACAAACAGGTCCTGTCGCCTTACCTTGTTTTTCTGAATCGTCTGCTGGGAAACGCCGACGAAATGGGCTCCTTTATCCGACTCCTTAGCGACAACCTGACAAACAGGGACAAACAAAAATATGCTCATCCCCTTAAGGATGCGACCCTTACAGGCCGCGTCAGACGCGATGTGCGAGGATTGCCGGTTGAAATGAAGGTCAAAAAGCTCCTGGAAGAAAGGATGGAAAACCTGGAAATCCATCTGGCGTCTCTCAGAACGATGCCGCAGTATGAAAGCGTAGCCGCCGCATTTACCGCTTCTGCAAGAGAAAGTCGCCAGTCTCCCCATAGATAGAACCTAGTTGCACGGGCTCCAAAGGCTCAAACGATCAATACGAGAGACCAAACTCAGGAAGTGTAGCTGCCCGAGTCGCCATGCACCTTATCTCTCTCGACCTTGCGATTTTCCCTACCTGGTGGCTTTCACAGCTTGCAACCTGATCTGGCCATCTATAGCTCTTTTAGATGCGATGTGATAGCCCAGCGATTCAAGTGGCCGGGACACATCTTCTGTGATGGGTCCAGCATCAATTTCTAAGCTCAATTCCGGCTCATGCAGCATCTCCACGATCTTTTTCGTGTAGCGTACGACAAATTCACCGTTGTCGATCCCCCTAAGTTTTAGCTCCACACTTTCCACGATTTTAATCTCCTATTATGCATGACCCCCTAAAATGTAATTCCTCTTATGCTCCCAAGTTCATCTTCCATTTTCAACCTCGCTTTACTCAGCCTGATTGATAAACTTCATCACCCTGCGAGTCTACATCCTGATTTTGGCTTCGGTCTTCTCTGGATGTTTTTCCAGGTGCTTCAGCCGCCTGATTGCGGATTCCGCTAGGCGATGGATTACATGAGGAAGATCGGACTGAGCCCAATAGGGCCTGAGTAGTTCATTATCCTACAGTCCCTCGCTCATTTGATAATAGGGCTTAGAGTCAGGCAGCAGCTTAAGGTCCTCAGCTTTCACTACTGCCTTCTTGTCAAGAATGGCGTTGAGCAAATCCTCCACAGTCTGTACAAAAACCTTCTTAACGTCTTCTTTGGACTCCGCTTTGTTCATCTTTGTCCTAAATTGGCGCGATACTCTGCGCTCATGGGCACTAAAAGAGATCCGTCTGGTCATCATTTACCACCCCTTATAGATATGGTTTGGAAGATCGAGGGACAGGTGGTATTGCCGGTTAGCTTCATTCTTTTCTTCCCATCCAGAGCGCTTTGTAAAGTCGCTCCCTCTCCGAAAAACACGCCATGACGGAAAAGTCTGAATAAATTTGTGTCAACAATAGAATTATATTGAGAGCGTTTTGTAAAAGGAATAACGACACCGGTTCCTTTGTCAAGGCGATGCCAATAGCCTTCCGGCGGGTTGTCTTGTGGAAAATTCTGGAGCCCCTCTTGACAGCTTCAAAATTGGAATTACGAATTTTTCTAAAATATCCATCAATCGGTGGACTTTCTAAAAAGCTCTGAAAATGGCGGATCAAAATCGCAAGAAATGGATTTTAGGATGCTGTTCTTAGGGCTTTTTGTTGGTGGGTGCTCATCATAACAAGAAAGGAGGAATGCGTTATGTTATGGAGAAGAACTACTGGTTGGCCCGCATGGGACTGGACGAGTCCGTTGGATGAACTCGACCGTATGCGAAGAGAGATGGATCGGCTCACTGAAGGCTTTACCAGGGGTCTTTTCAGAGAGCCTATCGCAGGTGTCTTTCCGCTGATGAATGTGACTGAAGACAAGGATAATTACTACGTTCGTGCCGAGCTACCTGGTATTAAGGCCGATGAGCTGGACATATCCGTGACAGGTGATACGCTCTCTATCTCTGGCGAGAGGAAAATTCCTGCTGAAGACGAGAAGGCCCAGTATCACCGAAGAGAAAGAGAAGCGGGGAAATTCAGCCGGATCATCGGCCTGCCCGTCCAGGTGGATGCCGGGAAGGCGGAAGCACGCTGCGCCGATGGGATTCTGACGGTGGTTTTGCCTAAAGTAGAAGCGGCAAAACCGAAGCAGATCGCTGTGAAGACATCCTAATCTTCATTGTTCTCATCCTAGTAGGAAAGGAGGGATCGATAATGGCAGATACGAAAAGCAAAGCCCTTCAGGCAAAAGCAAAAACACAAGTCACCACACCTGCCGAGCAGACGAAACCGGGTTTGGTCTTTACGCCAGCAGTAGACATCTTTGAAACAGATAAGGAGATTACCCTGCTGGCTGATATGCCAGGTGTGAAAGCGGAAGGCCTGAACATCGACATCCGTGAGAATACTCTCACCCTAGACGGCGATGTCCAATCGCCAGATGGGTCCGACGAGGAAGATGTTCTCCGGGAGTACCGTACAGGCAAATATTACAGGCAGTTCACCCTATCCCAGGTCATTGACCAGGGGAAGATAGGGGCGGAGCTGAAGGACGGTGTCCTTCGGTTAAGGCTTCCCAAGGTTGAAGCCGCCACGCCACGGAAGATAGCCGTCAAGGCTAAGTAATGGAGTGATCCATATCAGGGGTTTTCAACAAGTTCCGTTGTGGCGACTCTCTAAACCATCAATACCCTCGGAGCGGCTTCATGAGGTAGTGTGAAGCCGCTCCGAGAGTCACCCTATTCCCTAAGGAGGAAAAGTGTTTGGGATTTTTTTCTGGCGAAGGAGGATAAACCCATGACTGTATCTGAAAAAGCAAAGGAGAAGCTTGACGAGGCGAGCAAGGAGATAAGAGAGGCCATTGATAATGTTAAACTGGAAGTCGCGGAACTGACCAACAAGGTCAAAGAAAAAATCAAGGGTACCGGAGAGGAGATACGTGAATCCGTTGAAGAGCTTTCAAAGGAGGTAAAACAACTCTCGGATAAAGTGAGGGATTTGATTCCCAAAAGAAGAGGGAAGAGTCATCTACCCGAGCCCGCGGATAAGTTTGCCAGAGTACCGCCCGATGCTTGGGAGCAGCCTTTGCTGGAGCTCCGCAGGGCTGCGGATCGTCTTTTTGATGACTTCTTCAAGAGCTTCAGATGGCCTGTGGCTGAGTGGAGAAGTCCTTGGGGATTGCCAACGGACATCTTCGGCACTGACTGGCCTCGTGTAGATATGGATGAAACCGATGAGGAGATACGAATAACAGCAGAACTGCCTGGAGTGAACAAGGACGACATTGATATTTCAATGACCGATGACAGAGTGACGATTCGAGGAGAAAAGAAGGGGCAGGAAGAGAAAAAGGGAAGAGGCTATCACAGGCTGGAGCGATCCTATGGATCTTTTCAAAGGAGTTTTTATCTGCCCTGTGAGGTGGAATCAGATAGAGTGGGTGCATCTTTTAAAGATGGGGTCCTGATCGTGAAGTTGCCCAAGTCGGCCGCTGCCCTTGAGCGCATCAAGAAGATCCCTGTCCGGATCGGCTGAAATAATGCTGGTCTTCAGAAAATGCTCACGAGAGAAAAACATGCGAGAATTTATCAAGGAGAGCTTTCGGCCAAGGAGTACAGTGAGCTGAAAAAGTCAGCAAAACAAGAAAACCTCTCTGTTCGCGAGTTGACTCTTGATGCAATAAGAGAATCATTGCTGTCCAAAATAAATCTCGATTGTGTATTGAGCCATTGAGTTTTCAATAGGTTACGGGTCCAGAACGGACCATTCACGGTTCAGGTTG
>JAGUZM010000112.1 GCA_020060805.1 Deltaproteobacteria bacterium
AACAAGAACATGTACACGGACTACCAGGGTAAGCGAATCTATTTTTGCTGTCCCCCGTGCATCCCGGAATTCAAGAAAAACCCGGAAAAGTACATGAAGAAACTGGAAAGAGAGGGGGTCGTTTTGGAGGATGCCCCGGTTCAAAAGAAGAAGTGACGACCCTCTGAGCCCTCTCACCTGGAGAATAAGAACATGAGACAGAGCAGGAAGGGTGGCCGGTTCACCCGGTTTTTGATTTTCGTCGTGATTGCCGTGGGAGCATTCGCCCTGGGTTACCTTTTGCGCGGTGAGGGCGGTCGAACTGACCTCGTTCCCTATGCCCACGAGCAGGGAGAGCAGGCGCGGGAGGCGGAGGTGATCTGGACCTGCTCCATGCACCCTCAAATCCGGCTTCCCGCTCCCGGCAAGTGCCCTATCTGCTTCATGGACCTCATCCCTGCCAAGCAGGACAGCGCCACCGGTGAGACGGCGGGGGTAGGCCTGCGCCAGCTGACCCTCACTCGGGAAGCGAGAAGGCTCGCCGAGGTCGTGGTCGAACCTGTGGTCCGCCGGCCTGTGGCCGTGGAAACACGCATGGTCGGAAAAGTTGACTATGATGAGACGAAGCTCGGCTACATCACGACATGGATGGGCGGCCGGATCGACAAGCTCTTCGTGGATTACACGGGAAGCGTTGTGACCAAAGGCCAGCCCATGGCTTCCATCTACAGCCCGGAACTCCTCACCTCCCAGACAGAACTCATCCAGGCGGTCAACACCCTCAAGGAACTCGGCAAGAGCGGTTTAACACGGGTCAGGGATGCGGCGAAACAGACGGAACAAGCGGCAAGGGAAAAACTGCGCCTCCTGGGTTTCACGAATCAACAGATCGAAGAGGTGATCCAGAGAGGGACCCCCTCGGATCACATCACCCTCCACGCACCGATCGGGGGCGTGGTGATCAAGAAAGATGTCCTGGAAGGCATGTATGTCCAGACCGGCACAAGGATCTTCACCATCGCCGATCTCGCCCGGGTCACCCCCGGACCTAGGCGAGCCCCGCCCGACGGCATGCCGTACCTGTTCCTTTGAGGGCGCCTATGAGAACCAGGTAAGGGCTCAAAAAAACTCACCCTTATCCTTCTCCTCGCTCTCCTGCCTGTCCTCAGCTCCACGGGGAGAGGCGCGGACATCATGGTCCCCACGGCGATCCCGTCTTTCGGAGGGATGTTGATCGTGCTCCTCACCGTTTTCATCGTCCCGGTGCTCTACTGCGCCATGGAAGAGTTTCGGCTCAAGAAAGAGAAGAAGGGCTAAAAGAGGCCGCACCCTGTAA
This sequence comes from Deltaproteobacteria bacterium, assembly GCA_020060805.1. Taxonomy (GTDB): domain Bacteria; phylum Desulfobacterota; class DSM-4660; order Desulfatiglandales; family HGW-15; genus JAHECH01. The sequence continues at coordinate 1,316 of JAGUZM010000112.1, forward strand.
GCTCCAGGAAAAGCGATTTCTTGTATGAAGTGATTTCTTGACATAAGCCCTTTATGTTTCTATCATTCTCTTATGCGAGGGCCCGGACAGACCCGCGGAATAACTGACTTCACCTCCGCCCTCTGACCAAATCCCCACCGCTTCATGACATGAGGGTTGGGTAGAAACGTCCTGGCCGATGGGCAGGAGGTTCTTGTTCATGGAACTCTGCATGATCAACGGCCCGATGGCCAACCTGACCTACCAACTCGATGACTCTGTCACCACCTTAGGCCGGGGCGCGAACAATTCCATCAGCATCAAAGACCTGTCCATTTCCAGAAATCACGCCAAGATCACCCTGAGCGGAGACCGCTATTACATCGAGGATCTCAACAGCCAGAACGGCACCTGGATCAACGGCCATCCCATGAACCCCGGGTACCAGATCGAGCTCAAGGACGGAGATTTCATCTCCATCGGCAATGTCCTGATGAGCGTCGGCAAACCCTATTCCGAGGACGGGATGATCACCCATTACTCGATCGGGCTTCTGGAAGAGCCGGAGCAGGGCCGCAAGGATATCATTTACAGGGACAGGCGGGTCACGGATCGCGACAAGCTCGAAATGATCTATGAAGTCTGCACGGGGTTGATGCAATCCCTCGACTTGAACGAGATCGCATCCAAGCTGCTCGATTCTGTTTTTTCTTGCCTGAAAAGCATTGACAGCGGCGCCCTGATCTTGATCGACCAGGGAACCGGAGAGCACTCCCAGATCATCGCCAGGTCCAGGGAGCATGAAAAAAACTTCAAGATGAACTACAGCAAAACGATCGTCAATCGCGTGGTCAGCCAGTGCAGGGCCATCGTGATGTCAGATACGAGCCTCACCGACCGTGTGGACCTTTCGACGAGCATGATACGGATACAGATCAAGTCGGTGATGTGCGTACCCCTCGTCAGCAAGGCGGAAATATACGGGGTCATCTATGCCCATTCCCTGCGCATCGCCCAGGGGTTTACCAAAGACGACCTCTTCTTCCTGACCGCCCTCAGCAGCCCCGCGGCTTTGGCTCTCGAAAACGCCTTGCTTTTCACCAGGCAGGCCGAGACCGAAGAAAAACTGCAAAAAGCCCACGATGACCTCGAACATCGCGTCAAAGAACGGACCAAGGAACTGTCCCAGCTCAACGCTCAACTGACCCAAGAGGTCGCTGAGAGAAAACAGGCGGAAAAGGACTTGAAGACCGCCCATGACCAGCTCAAGGAGGCGAACAGAAACCTGGAGCTCGCTTATGTTCAGTTGAAGGAAGTCAAGGACAGGATCAGCTCCCAGCTCCACGGGGAGGAGATTGCTTTCCTCACGGATGAACAAGGTCGTATCGTTGGGTTCAATGACAAGGCGGTGGAACTTTCGGGGGAGAGCAGGCTCAAGCTTCTGAAACGCAACATTGGAGACCTCCTCGAGCTGGAATCAGGGGCAAAGCTCAAGAAGCAGATGAAGAAAACCCGGGTTGGGTTCTTCCATCAGACGACCATTCTCCTCGCGAACAAGGAGGACAGCCCAAAACGATTTCGCGCCAGGATGATCCCGATGAACATGGAGAAAGGCAAGATGCTCCTTTTTCTCGTGCGAACCCCGGAGTGAGAGAGCAACGTGGATGCCATGGCCCTCCAAGAGATTTGCGAAATCCCCGTGGAGGGCGAGCCCCGTAAAAGGCCCCAATTCCCATACAAGAGTGCCCCCCTGGACTTCATTCAACTGCCCACCCCCGTGCCCGACCAAAAAGAGATCCTGATCCGGGTATCAGCCTGCGGCATCTGCCACACGGAACTGGATGAAATCGAAGGACGGCTCCTGCCCCCGAAGTTCCCCCTGGTCCCGGGACACGAGATTGTCGGCCGCGTGGAGTCGTGCGGCCCGGAAGTGACCCGCTTTCACGCGGGAGACCGCGTGGGCGTTGCCTGGATCCATTCGAGCTGCGGCCAATGCGAATTCTGCCGGGGCGGGAACGAAAACCTTTGCGATCAGTTCAAGGCGACCGGGCTGGATGCGAACGGAGGCTATGCCGAGTACACGGTCGTGCCGGAGGATTTCGCCTACCCGATTCCTCCCGGTTTTTCCGACGCCCACGCTGCCCCTCTCCTCTGTGCAGGGGTCATCGGCTTTCGCGCCCTCCGGCTCTCCGGTGTGAAGGCCGGCGACATCCTCGGCCTCTATGGTTTCGGCGCCTCCGCTCACATCGCGATTCAGGTTGCCCTTCACTGGGGCTGCAAGGTCTTCGTTTTCACCAGAGAAGGCCAGAAGGACCACCAGGCCCTGGCAAAGAAACTCGGGGCGGAATGGGTCGGAGCCACGGGTGAAGCGCCCCCGAGAAAGCTCCGCTCCGCTATCGACTTCACCCCTGTGGGAGAGCCTGTAAAGGAGGCTCTGAAGGCTCTGCAAAAAGGGGGAAGGGTCGTCATCAACGCCATCCGCAAAATCAACCCCATCCCTGAGCTTGACTACGCAAAACACCTCTGGCATGAACGGGAAATCAAGAGTGTCGCCAACGTGGCCAGGCAGGACGCCCTGGAGTTCCTGCCTCTTGCTGCCCGGATCGGCATCAAGCCCGAGGTGCAGGAATTCCCCCTGAAGGACGCTAACCGGGCCCTGGTCCTCCTCAAGGAAGGGAAGATGCATGGGGCCGGCGTCCTGAGAATCGCTCCCTGATACAAGCCCGTCGAACCGCATGCCATTGGCGTCCCCTCTCCCTCCGTTCAGGCATGGGGAGATGGAGACCACGGGATGGAAAACAGCATTCGACGACAATACTCTACAGATGAGAAAGGTGCTTGAATGACCAAGAGACGTGACCATGCTTGCAGAATCCATGTCAAGGAATGTGCCCATGTGAGGAAAGGGATCCCGACAGAGGCGGCAAGGGCGATGTTGGCGATGAATTTTTTCTTGACAGCAAGAATGGATTCATCTACAAAGGTTCAAATTGAGGTAGGAAAAGCAGTGGTGAGAAGCACAAGAAACAATCAATCGTGGCAGGGTTATTATTTTTATTTTAGCCGGGGAGGTCTGCCCATGGATTGATTGGTCATGTTCTTTGACTTCAAGCCGTGGGCGTAATAGAGCTCACGGCTTTTTTGTTTTTGATAGGCATTTTGCACTGAGGCACGGGGAAATCGATGAAAAGG
>JAGUZM010000099.1 GCA_020060805.1 Deltaproteobacteria bacterium
GACCACCTTCGGAGGAACCCCCCTCGTGACGGCTGCGGCGAAGGCGGTCCTGACAAGCCTCCTGAACGAAGGGCGGCTTGCCCACTGCTCCCGGATGGGGGATTACTTCAGAAACGAGTTGGAAAGGCTCAAGGCGAATCACCCGGTCATCAAAGAGATCAGGGGCCTCGGCCTCATGGTCGGCGTGGAGCTGGAAGAGCCGGGAGCGCCCGTGGTGGAGGGTTGCCTGGAGAGGGGCTTTTTGATCAACTGTGCTCAGGAAAAGGTTCTTCGTTTCGTTCCTCCCCTGATCGTGGGCAAAAAAGAAATCGACGGTCTCATCCATGCCCTTGATGAGGTGCTGAAATGAAAAAAGATTTCTTGACCGTTCTCGATCTCTGCAGAGAGGAGATCCTGGAGCTCATTGACAAGGGCATCCGGTTCAAGGAGAAGGGTCGCCGGGTGAAGCGAACCCTGGTGGGTTACACCCTCGGCCTTATTTTTGACAAGGCCTCCACCAGAACCCGCGTCTCCTTTGAAACAGCGATGTTCAGGCTGGGGGGTCAGACTCTTTTTCTGAGCAAGGCTGAAACCCAGATGGCGAGGGATGAGACCGTGCCTGACACGGCTCGCGTTCTATCCCGCTACCTGGACGGCCTCGCGGTCAGAACTTTCTCCCAGAAGCTCGTCGAGGAAATGGCGGAATGGGCCACGATTCCCGTGATTAACGCCCTGACGGATCGCTATCATCCATGCCAGGTTCTGAGCGATCTCATGACGGTGAAGGAAAAGAAGGGCCGCGTTGAAGGCCTGAAAGTGGCCTGGGTCGGTGATGGCAACAATGTCGCCCATTCGTGGATCGAGGCGGCCCACGTTCTGGGATTTGAGCTGAGCCTCGCATGCCCGGCGGGTTACCATCCTCATCCCGAGGTAATGGCGAGAGCAGGCGGGCGGGTTCGCATCCTGGATGATCCGAAGGAGGCGGTCAGAGGGTCTGACGTCATCAACACCGATGTCTGGGCGAGCATGGGGCAGGAGAGCCAGAGAAAGAAAAGGATCGCGGATTTCCAGGGATACCAGGTCAATGAGGTTCTGGTGAAGGGTGCGAAGCCCGACGTGATCGTCATGCACTGTCTTCCCGCCCACCGGGAAGAGGAGATCACGTCCGGCGTGCTGGATGGGCCCCATTCGGTTGTGTTTGATCAGGCGGAAAACAAGCTTTACCTGCACATGGCCCTCCTGGAGAAATTGCTTCTCAGGGCGTAGAACCGGAGGACCCCGCTGAGCTTTACCCAGAACCTGGGTTGTTGGACCCCGGGGGTGAGGAAGGGAGCCGTGGGGTAGGGGATGGGCTACGGCGGTAGAGTGATAAGAGCGTAAAGGAGGGGTTTGAGATTGGGTAATAAAGTCGAAAAGATAGTCCTTGCCTATTCTGGCGGCCTGGACACGTCGGTGATTTTGTCCTGGCTTCAAGAGAAATATCAATGCCCCGTGGTCGCCTTCGCGGCCGATCTCGGGCAAGGAGAAGAACTGCATGAGGTCAAGGAAAAGGCGATCAAGACGGGCGCTGACCGAGTGATCATTGAAGACCTGAAGGAGGATTTTGCCCGCGACTTCGTATGGCCCGCGATCCGGGGGAATGCGGTTTACGAGTCCGGGTATCTTCTGGGCACGTCTCTGGCCAGGCCGCTCATCGCCATGAGGCAGGTCGAGGCTGCGAGGAAAACAGGTGCAGACGCCGTGAGCCACGGCGCGACGGGAAAGGGCAATGATCAGGTGCGGTTCGAGATCGCCTACATGGCCCTGGCGCCTGATTTGAAGATCATCGCGCCATGGAAGATTTGGGATTTTAAGGGCAGGGAGGATCTGATAAGGTACGCCAAGTCGAAAAACATTCCTGTCCCCGTGTCGAAAGAAAAACCCTATTCCATAGACCGGAATCTCTTGCACATCAGCTTTGAAGGGGGAATCCTGGAGGACACTTGGGCGGAGCCGCCGAAGGACATGTTTGTTCTCTCCGTGGCGCCCGAGGACGCCCCAGACCAGCCCACTTACGTGGACATCGAGTTCAGGGAAGGGAATGCCACGGCCTTGAACGGCGAGGCCATGTCTCCGGCCAAGCTCCTCGCCAGCCTGAACGACTTGGGGGGGAGGAATGCCGTCGGAAGGGCGGACATCGTGGAGAACCGGTACGTGGGGATGAAGTCGAGAGGCGTCTACGAGACGCCGGGAGGGACGATCCTCAGGATCGCTCACCAGGCGATGGAGTCCATCACCATGGACCGCGAGGTCATGCATATCCGGGATGGGCTGATTCCCCGGTATGCGGAGATGATCTACTACGGCTACTGGTTTTCTCCCGAAAGACGGATGCTCCAGACCCTCATGGATGAGGCCCAGAGGAACGTCACAGGGGTGGTGAGGGTGAAGCTGTACAGGGGCAACTGCACTGTTGCGGGAAGAAAGTCCGATTCGTCCCTGTATCACCCCGGCTTCGCCACGTTCGAAGAGGACGAGGTCTACAACCAGAAAGACGCTGAAGGATTCATCAGGCTGAGTGCCCTCAGGCTCAAGATAGCAACGCTCCTTAAAAGGAAGCAGTGAGGAAAATGAAGATATCTGAGAAGACCTGGGGAGGACGTTTCAGGGAAACCATGGATGAGGTCGTGGACCGCTTCAACGCGTCTCTTCGGTTCGATCATCGCCTCTACGCCCAGGATATCGAGGGGAGCCTTGCCCACTGTCGGATGCTCGCCGAACAGGGAATCATCTCCAGGGAAGAGGGGACCGTGATTGCGGAGGCCCTTCGGGAAATCAAAAGGGAAATGGAAAGGGGCGATTACAAATTCGACAAGGGCCATGAGGATATTCACACCCTTGTGGAAAAAGCGCTCATCGAGAAAGTGGGTGCCGTGGGGGAAAAGCTCCACACCGGAAGGAGCAGAAACGACCAGGTCGCGCTCGACATTCGCCTGTTCGTGAGAGAAGCGGCACAGCGGGTCGTTTTCCTCATCAAGGAAGTGCAGGAGGCCCTGGTCATGCTGGCGGAGAAGCACCTGGATGTGATCGCCCCGGGGTACACTCACCTTCAACGGGCACAGCCGATTCTTCTCTCCCACCACCTTCTCGCCTACTACGAGATGATGAAAAGGGACAGGGAACGATTCCTCGAAAGCCTTAAGAGGGTCAACATCATGCCCCTGGGCAGTGCGGCCCTGGCGGGATCCACGTTTCCCCTGGATCGGGAAATGGTGGCACGGGAATTGGGTTTTGACGCGATTTCGAAAAACAGCATGGATGCGGTCAGCGACAGGGACTTCGTGCTCGAATTCCTGTTCGATTCAGCGGTGCTGATGATGCACCTGAGCCGTCTCGGCGAGGAGATCGTGATCTGGGCCTCCAAGGAGTTTGATTTCGTCATCCTGCCGGATGCCCTCTGCACGGGAAGCAGCATCATGCCCCAGAAGAAGAACCCGGACGCGCCCGAACTGGTGAGAGGAAAAACGGGTCGAGTGTACGGCCATCTCGTGGCCCTCCTGACGACCATGAAAGGGTTGCCCCTCACCTACAACAAGGATCTCCAGGAGGACAAAGAACCGCTTTTCGACACCGTGGATACCGTGGAGCAGTGCCTGATGGTGATGGCAAAAATCCTGAGGGGCACCGCTTTTAACGGGGAAAGGATGAGAAAAGCGGTGGAAGAAGGATATCTTGTCGCGACGGATCTGGCGGACTACCTGGTGAGGAAAGGGATGACCTTCCGCAAGGCTCACGAGACGGCGGGCAAAATGGTCCTTTATGCGATGGAGCGCGGCAAGGAACTGGCCCACCTCACGCTCGACGAGATGAAAAGCTTTACCCGAAAGATCGGGGAGGATGTTTACTCGTGGCTCGATCCCTCTTTTTGTGTCGGCAGAAGGAACATCCCCGGCGGGACGGGACCCGACATGGTGCGGAAGAGCATTGAAAAAGCACGGGAGGAACTCAGCTCTTGACCGGCCGTCCGCTTCTCCACCTTCTCCTTGCCCTGGCGATTCTCTTGGCGGTCTCATCGTGCGGTAAGAAGGCACCCCCTTTCTTACCGGAGAAGGGTTTTGACGCGAAGGTGTCGTCCTTGAAGGCTGAAAGCCGGGAAGGCAGGATCGCCCTGGAAGGGAAAATAGCGGCCCCACCGAGGGACGCGGAGAATCTGAGGGGCTCTCGAGTCTACTTTGCCCAATATCTCCCTGACGATGCCCCTTGTGACGGGTGCCCGATCGATTATCAGGGCTATCATTCCTTTGGGCCGGAAGTCATCAAGGATGGGAAGTTCCTGTGCACTATAGAAGCGATCGATCCGGGGCAGGTTTATTTTTTCAGGGTGAACCTCGTGGGACCGAAGGAAGTTCTCGGCCCGTCATCCAACGAGGTCAAGGTGGCGGTGGAATAGGTTGTTGATTGTTTTTGCCGGGCTCCTTGCGCCGTGCGGCCTGAACCGTTATTGTCAACCCTGCTTGTTTCAGACACCAGGTAGAATTGGCCATGCATCATTTTCAGTACAACAAGGGTGAACTTTTTTGTGAGGAGGTGCCGGTCACCCGCATCGCTCAGGAGGTGGGAACCCCCTTCTACCTCTATTCCTACGCCACCCTGAGGCAGCATTTTCGGGCTTTTGACGATGCCTTCGGCGACGTGAAGCACCTCACCTGCTTCTCGATGAAATCGAATTCCAACCTGTCCATCCTCAGGCTGTTCCACAACGAAGGCGGCGGGGTGGACATCGTGTCTGGAGGAGAGCTGTTCCGAGCGTTGAAAGCAGGCATGGATCCCAACAGGATTGTCTACTCGGGCGTGGGCAAAAGGGCCGAAGACATGGAGTACGCCCTTCAGTCCGACATTCTCATGTTTAACGCCGAGTCATTCCAGGAGATCTCCCTGCTGAACGAGATAGCCGGGAGGGTCAGGAAAAAGGCGGGCCTGAGCATCAGGGTGAACCCGGACATCGACCCTCAGACCCATCCCTACATTTCCACTGGGCTGAGGGAAAACAAATTCGGGATCGATATCGGAAGGGCGCTGGAGGATTACACGGCGGCGGCAGGGCTGAGCCATGTGAACATCCTGGGGGTTTCGTGTCACATCGGCTCCCAACTCACCAAACTGAGCCCCTTCGTGGATTCCTTGCGGAAGCTCAAGAATCTGATCGGGAAACTCGATGAAGCAGGAATCCATGTGCAATACCTTGACTTGGGCGGCGGCCTTGGAATCACGTACGATAAGGAGGAGCCTCCTCACCCGAAGGAGTACGCGAGGGCGATCAAGGCGGAACTGGACACGAAGGATCTGACCATCATCCTTGAGCCTGGCCGGGTGATCGTGGGCAACGCGGGGATCCTGATCACGAAGGTTCTCTACACCAAGGTGACGGAGGAGAAAACATTCCTCGTTGTCGATGCGGCCATGAACGACCTCATCCGGCCGAGCCTTTACGGTTCGTTTCACGGCATCCAGCCTGTTCGGGGTGTTGCGCGGGGCAATATCAAAGCGGACGTGGTGGGCCCGATTTGCGAGTCCAGCGATTTTCTGGCAAAAGACAGGGAACTGGCCGCCTTTGAACCCGGGGAACTGATGGCTGTCATGAGTGCCGGAGCCTACGCTTTCAGCATGTCCTCCAATTACAACTCCAGGCCGCGGGTGGCGGAGGTGATGGTCAAGGGGAACGGGTTCGACGTGATAAGGGCGAGGGAAACATACGAGGATCTGGTGAGGGGAGAGGAAATTCCCGAATTCCTGACCAAAACCGGCCGGTGAGCCGGGGAACTTTTTGAATGCGTTCGTATCCGATGAGGGAAGGGGAAGATCTCAGAAAACCATCACAAGTGAAGCTCCGAAGTCGGAGGCTTCATCTTTGAGCAGGAGAGGAGGGTCTTATGTTTAGAGGTTCCATCGTGGCCATCGTGACGCCTTTCAGGAATGGCAGAATCGACGAGAAAGCCTACCGGGACTTGATCGAATTCCAGATCCAGAACGGCACAAGCGCCATTGTCCCCTGCGGGACGACAGGCGAGTCGGCAACGCTCAGCATGGAAGAGCACAACCGCGCCATCGATATCGCTGTGGAAGCTGTGAAGAAAAGGGTTCCGGTGATCGCCGGCACGGGCGGCAACAGCACGAAGGAAGCGATCGAGCTCACGGAACATGCCAAAAAGGTTGGCGCTGAGGCGACCCTGCAGGTCACCCCTTATTATAACAAGCCGACCCAGGAGGGGCTCTACCAGCACTTCAAGGCGGTGGCGAAGGCTGTGCCCCTGCCCCAAGTCCTCTACAACGTTCCGAGCAGGACGAGCGTGAACATGCTCCCTGCAACCGTGGCGCGCCTCGCGGAATTGCCCGAGGTGGTGGCGATCAAGGAAGCCTCTGGAGACCTGGGGCAGATGGCGGAGATCGTGAGGTTGGCCGGGGACAACATCACCTTGCTCTCCGGGGATGACAACCTGACGCTGCCCGTTTTGGCCGTTGGGGGAAAAGGGGTCGTCTCCGTCGTCGCCAATATCGTGCCCAAGGATAATGCCCGGATGATCGAGGCGTGGGACAAAGGCGAAGTGCAGAAAGCCAGAGAGCTTTACTACAAGCTGCTTCCCCTTTGCCAGGCGATGTTTTACGAGACCAACCCTATTCCCGTGAAAACATCTCTCGCCCTCATGGGAAAGATCGACGGCGAAATGAGGCTGCCCCTCTGCCCGATGGCGGCC
>JAGUZM010000586.1 GCA_020060805.1 Deltaproteobacteria bacterium
ATCACCACGTCTTTAAGGCTCTTGGGCCCGAAAACCTTCACCTCCAGGGGAACCAGATTGCGGGGAAACTCCTCGTACAGCTGGGGAGCGTCAGGATGGGTGGCTTCTTCGACGTCATACACCGCCGGGAGCTTCTCATATTTCACTTCGATCAACCCCAGGGCTTCGGAGGCCGTTTCCTCCGTCTCCGCGGCAACGAGGGCGACCGCGTCCCCCACGAATCGGACCTTGCGATCGAGGACCCGGACGTGCCTCGGGATCCCCGTCTTCCAGCCCGGGACGTTCTTGAAGGTCAGTACGGCCTTGACCCCGGGGAGGGCCTCTGCCTTGGCCGTGTCGATTTCCAGGATGCGGGCGTGCGGGTAGGGGCTCCTCAATACCTTTCCCCAAAGCATGCCCGGCCGCTTGACGTCATCGATGAACCCCGCCTTGCCGGTTACGATCTCCAGGGCATCTTTCCTCGGCGTCCTTTTCCCTATGAACCGGTAATCCTTTTTCATCATTCCCCTCTCGTTTTTCCAGCAGCGTCCAGCACCGCCCTCAACACATGATAGTGGCTGATACATCGGCAGTAATGGCCTGAGAGGGCCTGCTTCACTTCCGGTTCTCCTGGTGAAGGCGTGTCTTCCAGAAGCGCTTTGGCGGCCATGATCATCCCGGGCGTGCAGAACCCGCACTGAAAAGCGCTGTGATCGATGAAGGCCTGCTGGAGGGGGTCCAGGCGACCTGTCTTTGGGTCTCCCAAGCCTTCGATCGTCTTGACGGACTTCCCGTCGCATTCGACCGTCAGGGTCATGCAGGAGAGGATCGCCCGGCCGTCCATGATCACGGTGCAGGAACCGCACGAGCCGCGGTCACAACCCACTTTTGTTCCTGTCAGGTTCAACGTTTCTCGGAGCGTGTGGGCGAGGGTGTGTGAGGGGCTTACCTCGTGAGGCCGCTCCCCGAGAGAAAGCTCGTGGCGGTGGCCGTTCACCGTGAGGGTGATCGACTTCTTATGTGTCCTCTCTGCTCTCATGCCTCGCCGCCTTTATGTCTCTCAGCCTTCCAACCTTCTCAGAAAGATGCCTTGTTCGGAAAAAGATGTCAACACGATCGGGGCTTTGGAAAGGGGGCCCCATCGTCACAGCTGCAGCCGCTTTTCCCGGTAGGACCTGAGGAAGTTCATGCAGAACCGATCTCTACCCGCAAGGGCCTCTGCCGCGAGAACGTTCGCCATCATCCGTTTGTCCAGGGGATCCAGGATGGCCGCATCAAGGCCCTTCGCGATGGCCATGGCCATGAAGGTCTGGTTCAGGAATTTGCGGAGAGGAAGCCCGAAAGAGACATTGGAGAGGCCGCAGATCGTATGGATTCCCTCGAAATGGCTCATGATCTTCTCTATGGCCGCGAGAAACTCGCGGCCGAAAGTCTGGTCTGCCGCGACCGGCTGAACCAAGGGATCGACATAGATGTGGTCCATTTTCACCCGGTGCTTCGTCAGCAGGTTAAGGAGCGCCTCGGCCGTGCGAATCCGGTCATCAGCGGTTCGCGGCATCCCTGAATCGCTCATGCAAAGGGCGATGACCTTGAAATCCGTGCCCGCAACCAAGGGGATCAGGTCCTCGTGCCGTCTCTTTTCGAGGGAGACAGAGTTGATCATCGCTGCTCCCCTGTGCACCATGAGCCCCGCCTCGATCGCCCGGGGGTTGGGGCTGTCAATGCAGCAAGGCAGGTCGACAGCCTCCTGTACTTTTTCGACGAGCCACCGAAGGTGCTCGGGTTCACCGGTCTTGAATGATCCCGCATTGACATCGATATAGTGGGCCCCGTTTTCCGCCTGGTCCTTGGCGAGCTTTCGGATAGCATCCTCATCCCTGGTTTCGATGGCGGAGGCGACCGCCTTCCGAGAAGAATTGATGAGTTCCCCGACGATGATCATCCCGATGTTCTCCTTGAATCCTCGATTTAATCAAGGCTTTAAATGTCAATATATCAGATACCCTGACCTGTCAATGCGTGTTGCTCCCGGATTTCCCGTTCACCCCGCGCATTTCACGAAGAACCCAGAGACGCGCTAGGCTCCTCCTCGACCATGTGAACGCTCACTTTCTGAGCAGCGTTGCAGGCCATAGAAAATAATTTTTTCATTGACATCCCCTGGTGAAGTGCCTATCATCCGGCGCTCGTAAAGAGTCGCACCCTGACCGGTCAAGGGCAAGATCGGGAAGGGCCTGCCGTGATTCGAGATTCATCCCGAAAGAAGCGTTCCCCGGGATGGGTTGGATTGTGCTGGAAGCGAGGAATTCAAGCCGTTGGAGATTCACGATCAGACAGACGGGCAAACCGGTCAATCTGATGAAAGCATAAGCGCCGGCTCCTCCGCCAGCCCTCGACGCCGAAGGCCCTTCGCCCCCTTCGTCCTCACCTTCCTGATCATGTTCGCACTCTGGATCGTGCTCTCCGGCAAGTTTGACCTTTTCCACCTGAGCCTCGGGGTCATCTCCTGCGCCCTCGTTGCTTACCTCTCATCCGACATGCTCTTTCCCGGTTCCGATATTTCCCTCCGCCGCGTGATCGTTTCCTGGACGCGGTTTGTTGCTTACATCCCCTGGCTCATGTACCAGATCGTCCTCTCCAACTTTCATTTGCTGTATCTCACCTTTCATCCCAGGATGATGGACGTCATCGACCCTCAGATCATCCGGTTCAAAACCCGATTGCGGAGCGATCTCTCGCAGCTGGCCTTTGCCAATTCGATTACCCTCACGCCGGGCACGATCACCATTTACGTCTCCTCGGACGGGTATTTCAGGGTCCACGCCATCGACGCGAAATCGGCCGAATCCCTCCCGGGCGACATGGAAGAACGGATCGCCAAGGCCTTTGGAGAGAACTGATGGACCAGGTCTTTCTTTACGTTGCCCTTTATATAGGAATGCTGATGTTGCTGTCCCTGTACCGTGGAGCCTTCGGCCCCACGGTCCCGGATCGCCTCATCGGGGTGAACGCGATAGGAAGCAAGACCGTGGTGTTGCTGATCCTGATCGGCCTGCTGTATGACAGGGTGGACATGTTCGTGGATATCTCCCTGGCCTATGCCCTGCTGAATTTCATCGCGGTCCTGGCGGCCTCCAAATATCTTCAGAAACGGAAGGGCCTTTATGAGGAATGAACCCAACCCCGTTGAAGGCGCCGGCTCTCCGGAGGGCCTGGGGTTTCTCCGCCTGATCCGAAAAGGTAACTGAGATGGACATCGTTGTCACCATTCTCATGATCTGCGGCCTCGTCTTCCTCACAGGAGGAACGGTGGGGATTCTCCGCTTTCCGGACTTCTATTCCAGGCTTCAACCCGCAGGGAAGATGGACACCCTGGGGACGCTCCTCATGATGGTCGCCTTCGCGATTTACAACCTTCATCATTTCACGCTGCCGAATGTTCTCACGAGCCTCAAGATCATGCTCGTGGTGGTTTTCATTTTTCTGTCAAGCCCCACGGCCGTCCATGCCATCGTCGATGCAGGGATGAGGGCGGGCCTCATGCCGTGGTTCAAGGGTCACAAAAGGAGATAAGGACGTTGATCTGGCAACTGGACCTGCTCATCCTCTCCCTGGTCGTGATCGCCGGCATCGGCTCCCTCATGGTGAAGGATCTTCTGGGTTCCGCCATCCTGTTCGGTGCCTACAGCTTCATGATGTGCCTGCTCTGGTCCATCATGGGTGCCGTGGATGTATCCTTCACGGAGGCCTCGGTGGGGGCGGGCGTGGGCACCGTGTTTTTTGTCGCCGCCGTGTTTCGGACCACAAGGAGGACAAAGGATTGAAACTCCTGGGCCTCGTGATCGTTTTCCTCTCAGGGGCGTTTCTTTTGTACGCCACGGCGGATTTCCCGCCCTGGGCGGATCCCGCTTCTCCTGCCAGCATGCATGTCTCACCGCGCTACATCGAGAAGAGCCTGGAAGAGACGGCGGTCCCCAACGTGGTGACCTCGGTGTTGGCCGACTACCGGGGCTTTGATACGATGTTCGAGACCACGGTCATCTTCGTGGCCGGGGTGGTCTGCTTCGTGTTGTTGAGGATCTTCAAAACCGTGGGGTCGGAACAGGTCCTATACCGCCATACGCCCACGGGGATAACCGTTCGCATCAAGGACGGCAGGAGGGTTCCTCCGGGTGTCCTGAACGAGTTCGAAAGCATCGACACCCTGTGGACCCCCTATGATTTCATCCTCAAAACCATGTGCCGCCTGATCATCCCGTTCATTCAGCTCTTCGCCCTCTACGTGATCGCCCATGGCCACCACAGCCCGGGAGGAGGGTTTCAGGGCGGCGTCATTCTCGGGGCCAGTTTCATCCTGCTGGCCATATCCCAGGACCTGAGATCGTCCCTGGCCCGGATCGGTGAAAAGATCCACGCCCTCCTCTGCCCGGTCGGCGTGTTCACCTATGCCGGCACCGGCGCCTTGTGCTTGTTGTTGGGACAGAATTTCCTGGACTACAAGGCCCTCTCCTCGCTTCTCGGGGTGGATGGAATCATGGCAAGATCTCACGGCATCTTCATCGTCGAAGTGGGGGTGGGGATCGCGGTCATGGCCACCATGGTTTGGATTTACAACAACCTCTCCTCGGAGGGGAGGTATGATGAGGGACTGTAAGCGTCGTTCCGGGGGCTCCGGAAGGCTTCACCTTTTTAGCGCGTGGGATTGAACTGAAACCTATGTGGGACTTTCTTCCGATCGTCTTGAGCAAGTACAATTACTGGATCTACATCACCCTGATGATGATCGGCCTGTACGCCATGATCGCCAAGAACAACCTGGTCAAGAAGATCGTGGGCATGAACATCTTCCAGACAGCGATCATCCTTTTCTACATATCCATCGGCGCCAAGAGGGGGGCCACGATTCCCATCATTCAGCACGCCCACGAAGGAGGCGTCCATGATGCCGGCGCCACCGTGGTGCGGGCCATCGATTATATCAACCCGTTGCCCCATGTGTTGATGCTCACAGCCATCGTCGTGTCCGTGTCCACCCTGGGCGTCGCGTTGGCCCTGGCCATCAGAATCTATAACCGTTACAAGACGCTGGAAGAAGACGAAATCCTGTCGCAGATCCGAGAAGAATGAACGAGCACCATCCCGCACTCCTGGTCACGGTTCCCCTGCTCTCCGCCCTCCTGATC
>JAGUZM010000270.1 GCA_020060805.1 Deltaproteobacteria bacterium
AGTGCTGGGCGCCGAGCTTGCTGTAGAGGAGCCTGAGGAAGTGATAGATCTCCGTGAGGGTGGCGACGGTTGAGCGCGGACTCCCGTGGCTGATGCGCTGCTGGATCGCTACGGTAGGGGAGAGCCCCGACACGGAGTCCACGTCAGGCCTCTCAAGGACTCTCACGTACTGCCGCACATAAGGCGCCAAGCTCTCCAGGTACCGGCGCTGGCCTTCGGCGAAAAGAATGTCGAAGATGAGGGTTGACTTGCCCGAGCCCGAAACGCCGGTGACCACCACGAGCTCCTGCCTCGGGATGGAAAGGCTCAGGTCCTTGAGGTTGTGCTCCCTGGCGCCCACAACCGTGATGATGGGCCGGGCACTTTCGGCATCCGAAGGGACGATGCCGGGACGTGTCTGAGACAGGTCCAGGCGCGCCGGGCCCGAGAGGTATTTTCTGAGAAAGGCGCCTGTGCGGGAGGCGCCGTTCGCGGCGATGTCTTCCGGCGTTCCGGCCGCCACGATGAAGCCCCCTTCTTCACCCCCTTCAGGCCCGAGGTCGATGACCCAGTCCGCGGTCTTCACCACGTCCATGTTGTGTTCGATCACCAGGGCCGTGTGACCCTGATCGAGAAGGTTCCTGAGAGCTGCGAGGAGTTTTCGAATGTCCTCGAAGTGAAGCCCTGTCGTGGGCTCGTCGAATATAAAGAGGCGGGCCTGCCCGCCGTCCCTTCCCAGATACTGGGAAAGCTTGAGGCGCTGCGCTTCTCCTCCGGACAGGGTGTTGAGGGGCTGGCCGAGTCGCATATAGCCGAGGCCCACGTCCACGAGGGGCAGGAGGGCTCGACGGATTTTTTCCTGGTCATGGAAGAAGTCCATGGCCGTGTCGATGGTCATGTCGAGGATGTCGTTGATGTTCTTTCCGTGGTACCGGACCTGGAGCACTTCTTTTCTGAACCGCTTGCCCCCGCACTCGGGACAGGTGATGAAGACGTCGGAGAGGAATTGCATTTCCACTTTCTCGTACCCTGAGCCCTGGCAGGTCTCGCACCGGCCTCCGGCCACGTTGAACGAAAAATGCCTGTTTTCCAGGCGCCGGGATCTCGCCTCTTCAGTGGTGGCGAGGAGACGGCGGACAGGGTCCATGATTTTCAAGTAAGTGAGAGGGTTCGCCCGGGGAGTGCGGCCGATGGGTCTCTGGTCCACGAGGACAACATCGTCGATCTTCTCCGAACCCCTGATCCCCTTGTGCTGTCCCGGCTTTCCCTGGGGATCGCCCTTGAGCCTCTTGATCCCCTTGTAGAGGACCTCTTCGGCGAGGGTCGATTTTCCTGAGCCGGATACGCCCGTGAGGCAGACAAAGGTCCCCAGGGGAATCTTCACGTCGATGTTCTTGAGATTGTTTTCAGAGGCGGCCTTGACCGTGAGCCAGCGTCCCTTCCCGGGTTTGCGCCGCTCTTCCGGGACAGGGATAAATTTCTTTCCCTTGAGGTATTGGCCCGTGAGGGAATCGTTCACTTCAGGGGTGGGGCCGAAGTACATGACCCTTCCGCCCTCTTCTCCGGCTCCGGGCCCGAGGTCCAGGATGAGATCGCTCTGGCTGATGATCTCGGGATCGTGCTCCACGACGATCACGGTGTTCTGGATATCCCGCAGGCGCTTCAGGATGCGGACCAGGCGGTGGTTGTCCCTGGGGTGAAGGCCGATGCTCGGCTCGTCGAGGATGTAGAGGGTGTTGACCAGGGAAGACCCGAGGGCCGCGGTCAGGGCAACCCTTTGTACCTCGCCGCCGGAGAGGGTGCGGGACTGCCGGTCCAGGGTGAGGTACCCCAGCCCCACTTCTCTCAGGTACCTGAGCCGGCTCCGCACTTCTTCGAGTATCAGAAGGCTCGCTTTGTCTTCCGGGGGGGCTTGGAGGTTCTCGAAAAAGGCCCAGCTTTCATCCACGCTCAGGCCGTAGACCTCCCCCACGGTCCGATCGGCGATGCGGTAGAGAAGGGCTTCCTGGGTGAAACGGGTTCCCTGACAGTCGGGGCACGTGAAGGTGCTGCGGTATCGCGAAAGATAGACGCGAACGTGCATCTTGTACGTTTTGGTCGCCAACCAGTCGAAGAAGCCCCGGATCCCGTAGTAATCCTCCGTGCCCTTGGAGATCATGTCCTGCTGGGCATGGGAGAGGCTCTGGAACGGGACATCCGTGGGAATTCCCTTGCGCCTGCAAAAGGTCTTGAGGTCCTTGAATTCAAAACGCCCCTCCTTGGCCGAGCCCCAGGGCTTGATCGCACCCTCGTCGATGGAGAGGCCGGGGTTCGGGATCACGAGCCCCAGGTCGACATCGATCGTCCGGCCGAATCCCCTGCACGTTTTGCACGCTCCCATGGGGCTGTTGAAAGAGAAGAGGTTTGGGATGGGGGCCCGATAAGGAATGCCGCACCCGGCACATTCAAGCTTATTGCTGAAGGTGAGGTGTCGGTCCGGCTTGATCCAGAGGTCCAGCCTGCCTCCGCCGAATCGGAAAGCCTGTTCCAGGGAGTCGATGATCCTTTTGCGGTCGGAAGATCGGAACAGAATGCGGTCCGCCACCACATGAAGCTCCTGGGTATCGCCGGCAGGTTTCCATTCCTCGATCCGTTCGACGGCACCTTCATGGTAGTATCTGCCGAATCCCAGCCTGCCCAGTTCCTTCCGCAGGTCGGCCGGTTCGGCGCCGTTCAGCTTCGTCGGGAAGGTGATGATTACCTCTGTTCCTTCGGGAACCCGGTTCAAAGCTTCCCAGACATGTTGCGGAGACTCCGGGACCACGGGCTTTCCGCATTTGCGGCAATGGAGCTGGCCGACCCGTGCATAGAGCAGCTTCACGTAGTCCGTCACCTCGGTCATCGTACCCACCGTGGAGCGGGAGGTGCGGACCGGGTCTTTTCGGTCGATCGCTATGGCGGGGGGAATGTTTTCAATCCGCTCGACGTGCGGCCGGTCCATGCGCTCCATGAATTGCCTGGCGTAGGGAGAGAAGGTTTCCACGTACCGGCGCTGGCCTTCGGCGTAGAGGGTGTCGAAGGCGAGGGATGATTTGCCTGATCCGCTCAATCCGGTGATCACCGTGATCCGGTTGAGAGGAATATCCAAATCAAGGCTCTTGAGGTTATTCTGTCCGGCTCCCCGGATTCGGATGGCCGGGTGCAAGGGTTCTTTCTGATTCATCCATGAGTCCTTCTGGGATCGATCAAATTTCTTGGAACACGTTTGGCCTTATCAATATAATCACTAAAAGTCGAATGAAAGAAAAACCTGCAGCTTATGTAAAACCAGGCGCCCGTCAACTCCCGCACGCCCAAATAAGGAGCCACCTTTGATCGAGGAGAGTGCTCAGGGACTGGCGTTCGTCTATACGCCAATGAATGGCAAAGAAACGCACAATAAAATCAGCAAATGCTGAATACATGACAGCCTTGTGGGCGTGATCGTTGGCTCTGAGAGTGCGGCGATGGGAATTGGGGCTTGCCCCACTGCTTTCATCATTGACGCTACCTTGCCTTTGTGTGATACTGAAAAAACAGTATTTTCGCTGGACAAGCGATAGAAGGTCCGGTGATCAGAAGCCATGCCCAAGAATTACCTGAAAGCCGTTTTCTGGGATTATCCTGAGCTAAGTGACCCAGATGCTCTCGCCAGGGTGCTCAAGGAAGCGAGGCGGGAGAATGACAGTCAAAAGCTTCGCTGGCTCATGGGAAGGTTCTTAGAGAGGGGAAGAATTAAAGATACCGCCCTCTATTTCCGACCCAAAGAGATCAGAGCCAATTTGGGAAGCATGAGGATTTCCCAACGGGCGAGAAAAAGATGGGAAAGGCTGCTGGAAGTTTATGGGAATATTGATTGAAGAAGATCCCTCCTGTTACGCTTCGGAAACTCAGCGGCAGGTGCTAGGCATGCTCAGCCAAGTGAGCAACCTTGCAGAGAAATTCTTCCTGACGGGCGGTACGGCCCTTTCCGTATTCTATCTCCATCATCGTTCATCTGAGGATTTTGACTTCTTTTCAGCCGAATTCAGGGATCTGAAGTCGATTGATGAGAGCCTCAGGAGATTATTCGGTGAAGGTCTCACCCTCATCCAATCATCCCGAGACTACTACTCCTATCTGATAAGAGGCGTTAAACTCGATCTCGTGTTTGACCCAGTCTCTCCCACGGAGCAAAGAGCAACGATCGAGCTCTCCGAAGGAAAAGAGATCATTGTCGATACGTTGAAAAATATCGCTTCAAACAAACTCTCGGCCGTGGTGAGTCGCTTTGAGGCCAAAGATATTGTGGACCTGTTTTTTATAAGTCAACTTGTCTGGAAAGACCGCAAAGAACAGTCCTTCTTACAGTGTTATCAGGATGCCAAGAAGAAAGAGGCGCTTCTCGACGACCCGGCGATGGCCGCCTACCAAATGGAGGAGCTTTTGACCCGAGTCCTTTCGGAAAGAGAGAAGGCCCTTCCCCCGATGAGAATTGATCTGGATTGGGAATCGTTTGAGAGAGACCTCAGGTTTTATGTTGACCTGGTCTACAGAATGCATGAATGGTAGGGAACCTCTCTGTCCGCGGGATTCACCGCGCTTGGTCTAGCCCCCTAAGGCTGTTCCGAAATCCTCGATGAGGTCTTCCGTCGCCTCGATGCCCACGGACATCCGGATCAGGCCGTCGGATATGCCCAATCGCCGCCGTTCCTCGGGAGAGAGGCCGGAGTGGGACGTGGTGGACGGCCGGGTCAGAAGGGTCTCAACCCCGCCCAGGCTGGGCGCGATCAAAGGCAGAGTGGTCTTTTTCATGAACCGCTCCGCACCTTCAACCCCTCCCTTGACTTCAAAACTGAGCATGCCGCTGAACCCTTCAAAAAGCTCTCTGGCCCGCTCATGGGCAGGATGGCTCTCAAGGCCCGGGTAATTGACCTTTTCGACAGCCGGGTTCGTTTCCAGGAACCGGGCAATCCTGAGGGCGCTTTGATTCTGGTATCTCATCCGCACCGCCAGGGTTTTCATCCCCCGATGGAGGAGAAAGCACGCATGGGGGTCAAGGGACCCGCCGAGATGGTTGAGTTTGTGCGTGATTCGTTGAATCCATTCGCGGCCTCCGATGATCGCTCCTGCAACGATGTCCGAATGACCGTTCAGATACTTGGTGCAACTGTGAAGGGAGAGATCAAAACCATGCTCAGGGGGCCTGAAGTTCATCGGGGTGGCAAAGGTGTTGTCGATCATGGATACCAGGCCGTGCGTTTTGGCAAAGGCGGCCACCGCCTTGAGGTCTGCCACCTGAAGGAGGGGATTGGTGATGGTCTCGACGTAAATGGCTTTGGTGCTGGGCTTCAACTTCTTCTGCCAGGAAGCCGGGTCGTTCCCGTCAAAGAAATCATAGGAGATGCCGAAGGAGGCAAAATCCTTGGTGATGAAATCGTGGGTCCCGCCGTAGAGACCATCCTGAGCGAGGAGGTGATCTCCCTGGGAGAGAACGGTCAGGAGCGCGGCGGAGATGGCGGCCATGCCGCTGCTCGTCACGAGGC
>JAGUZM010000373.1 GCA_020060805.1 Deltaproteobacteria bacterium
AATCAACAAAGAAAAAGGGAAGGTGTTGTACGACTTCATCGATCAGTCCGGTTTTTACAGGGGCACGGCTGCCAAGGACAGCCGATCCCTGATGAACCTCACCTTCAGGCTTCCGTCCGAGGAACTGGAGGGTAAATTCGTATCTGAGGCGTCCAAAGCTGGGCTCGGAGGACTCAAAGGTCACCGTTCCGTAGGCGGTTGCAGGGCTTCCCTCTACAATGCCGTGAGCCTCGATGCGGTCAAAGCCCTGGTTCAATTCATGGCGGATTTTCAGAAGAGAAATGGGTGAACTGAAAAGAACCAGAATCGTCAACGCCCTCTCCTCCGAAGGGATTGGCTCGGAGATCACCGTCATGGGGTGGGTGAGGACAAAAAGGGAGTCCAAAGGCGGATTTTCTTTTATCGAGGTGAACGACGGGTCCTGCCTGACCAACCTCCAGGTGATCGCCGGCGATCAACTCCCCAATTACGCCACCGAGGTGCTCAAGATCCAGACAGGGTGCTCCGTTAAAGTGACGGGAAGCCTCCTCGCTTCACCGGGAAAAGGCCAGAACGTGGAGCTCAAGGCTGAAAAGATCGAGGTCTTGGGCTGGGCGGACCAGGAGGCCTATCCCCTTCAGAAAAAGCGGCATTCATTCGAGTTCCTCCGAACCGTGGCGCATCTCAGGCCCAGGACGAACACCTTTGGCGCAGTGGCGAGGGTGAGGAACGCCTTGAGCATGGCGGTCCATCGGTTCTTCCAGGACAGGGGCTTCCTGTACGTCCACACTCCCATCATCACGGGCAGCGACTGCGAGGGGGCTGGGGCGATGTTCAAGGTGACCACCCTCGATCTCGCCAAGGTGCCCCTCATCGATGGCCGGCCTGACCTGCGCAGCGACTTCTTCGAAGGTCCTGCCAACCTGACCGTGAGCGGCCAGCTCGAGGCGGAAGTCTACGCCCTCGCCCTGGGGGACGTCTACACCTTCGGCCCGACCTTCAGGGCAGAGAATTCGAACACCCCCCGGCACCTCGCGGAGTTCTGGATGGTGGAGCCGGAAATGGCCTTCTGTGATCTTGACGGCAACGTGGAAATCGCCGTCGCATTCCTGAAATCCCTGTTCTCTTATGTGTTGGAACGCTGCCAGGAGGATATGAACTTCTTTAACCGGTTCATCGATCCTGAGATCATCGCGACCCTGGAAAAGCTTCGTTCTCAAGAATTCAGGAGACTCACGTACACCGAGGCGATCGAGATTCTGTCCAAGGCAACCGTCTCCTTCGAATTTCCCGTGACCTGGGGGAGCGATATCCAGGCGGAGCACGAAAGATACCTTTGCGAAAAAGTTTTCGCCGGGCCTGCCGTCCTAACGGACTATCCCAGACAGATCAAACCTTTTTACATGAAAGTGAACCCGGACGGAAAAACCGTCCGCGCCATGGATGTCCTTCTTCCCAAGATCGGTGAGATTATCGGCGGCAGCCAGCGTGAGGATGACTACGACACCCTTCTGGAGAGGATGAAGGAGACAGGGATTGATCCGGCGGCCTACTGGTGGTACCTGGAGCTGAGGAAATTCGGGACTGCGCCCCATTCCGGGTTCGGGCTCGGGTTTGAGCGCCTCGTCCAATTCGTCACAGGCATGGCGAACATCCGGGATGTAATTCCTTTCCCTAGAACGCCGGGCAACGTGACCTTCTAGTGTCCTGAGTCAGAAATGCGCTACCAAAGCGAGCTGAGCCGAAGCCCCCCGGGGGGGTGTTCTCTCAGGACCGCAATACTGCCTCCGGGCGTTTTGAACGCCCCCATAATCCTAATAGGGATTACCGGGAAGGCACAGAGTGGCGTGGCAGTCGGAGAGATTGTCCTCTGGGGCTGTCCGTGGTGACTGTGAGGCCAAGGGTGGCGTTAAAGTGGCTCTGAACGAATGTGATTGCGGCCTGGAAGAACACCCCCCAGGGGGCTCCGACTGCATTTAATTATTCACCTTTTTTTTTGACTCAGGACACCAGCAGCCGGCTAGGCTGCGGCAGCGGCCAGACCGATCAGGCAGTGGCCTCTGAACTTACCCCGGTCCTCCTTGGTGATCCGGCTGATGGCGGTATCCCTGTATTCGGTCCTGGGCATGGAATCGTTTGTGTAATATTTCATCTTCATGATGTCACCCACCTTCAGCCTGGCCAGCAGGTCGGAATTCTGCTTTACAAGAACGAAAGTAGAATTCGGATCTGAGTTCCAGAGCCTGAACTGATGGGTGCACTCCATCCCTTCCACGGAAAACTCCACGCAGTGATACCTCTCGCACCACTCTTTGGGCATTAAGTTCACCTCCCCGAGGATGGCCTTTTCTACGATCTGCTCCATCGATTACCTCCGACCTTTTTTTGCCGGACTTCTTCTCATCTCTTTCCGAAGAATAGAAGGAACCAAGAAGTCCAGAAAGTTTAGGAGCAATACTTGTGCCACGGCCATGCAGACATGCCCCTGGCCGAACCCCTTTATAGGGCACCCGCCGAAGTGGGTACCCACTCTTGGTTTATCGGCCGGCCGGCGGTGGAGCATCCGTTTTTTGGGGAGCCTGAGGGAAGGCTGCTCCAGTCTTTCCGCCCACTTTTGTGGATGAGCCTGTGACTAATTTCATACATCGCCCAGGCTGGTGGAGCGGGCGGGGTTATTTTATGTCGAAAATGATACAAGTATTTAAAATCACTATAACATTCTTGACTTTCAAACCGCGACGGGCTATTTCTTTTCCCATGACGTTGTGGGAATCCACCATCGCGGTGGGTGGAAGGGATCGTGAAACTTTCTCAATAGAGTTCCTGAAAGGAGGTTTTTCATGGACAAGATACTGAGGATCGACATGAGCGCCGAAGGGGGCCCCAAAGCGAAGACGACCCCTGTGGGCGAATACGCGGGTTTGGGCGGCAGGGCCCTGACTTCGGCGATTGTCTCCAAGGAAGTGCCACCCCTCAGCCATCCCATAGGCGCCAACAACAAGCTGGTGATCGCGCCGGGACTGCTCAGCGGAACCACTGCGGCCATGTCCGGCCGGCTCTCCGTGGGCTGCAAAAGCCCCCTCACCGGCGGAATCAAGGAGGCCAATGCAGGAGGCCAGCCATCCCAGATGCTTGCCAGGCTCGGATATGCAGCCGTCGTGCTCGAAGGCAAGGGAAAAGACAATACCCTTTACAAAGTCCTCATCAACAAGGACGGCGTGAAAATCACCCCCGACAACAGCCTTAAGATGCTCGGCAACTACGACCTGGTGGAAAAGCTCAAGGCCGAGTACGGTCAAAAAGTGAGCATCCTCTCCATCGGCCCTGCCGGGGAGATGAAAATGGCATCAGCCTCTATTGCGTGCACGGACATGGAAATGAGGCCCACGAGGCACGCAGGCCGGGGCGGCGTCGGCGCGGTCATGGGAAGCAAGGGCGTGAAGGCGATCATCATTGACGATTCGGGGACCAAAATGAGGAGCCCGAAAGATCCCGAAGCCTTCAAAGACGCAACAAAAAGGTGGGTCGAAGGCCTCAGGAAGCATCCTGTTACCGGCCAAGGGCTTCCCGCTTACGGGACCAATGTGCTCACCAACGTCATCAACGAGGCCGGCGCTTATCCAACGAAGAACTTCATGTGGGGCCGGTTCGACACCTGCTCCAAGATCAGCGGCGAGACCCAGGCGGCAGTGGAGAATGAAAGAGGGGGAGAGGGCTCCGCGACCCATGGGTGTCACCGGGGCTGCATCATTCGCTGCTCCGGAACGTTTTACGACAAGGACGGTCACTATCTCACCAAGCAGCCGGAGTACGAAACCGTCTGGGCTCACGGCGGCAACTGCGGGATCGATGACCTGGACTCCATTGCCATGCTCGACCGTCTGGATGACGACTTCGGGCTGGACACCATCGAGATGGGCGCCACCGTGGCAGTCGCGATGGAGGCCGGCCTGGCCAAGTTCGGAGATGCGCAGGGTGCGATCAACCTGGTCAAGGAAGTGGGAAAGGGCACACCCCTCGGCCGGGTCCTGGGCAATGGGGCTGCGGTGACTGGGAAGGTATTCGGCGTAGAAAGGGTGCCTGTGGTCAAAGGCCAGGCCATGCCGGCGTACGATCCCAGAGGAATTCAGGGGATCGGCGTGACCTATGCGACGAGCACCATGGGTGCGGATCATACGGCCGGGTACGCGGTGGCCACCAACATCCTCGGCGTCGGAGGCAAAGTCGATCCTCTTAAACCCGAAGGGCAGATCGACCTCTCCAGAAATCTGCAGATTGCGACCGCTGCCATTGACTCTACCGGGATGTGCCTGTTCGTCGCTTTTGCGGCCATGGATCAGCCTGATACGTTCCAGGCTTTGATCGACATGATCAACGCCTTTCACGGCTTGAAACTGACGGCGAATGACGTGACCGAGTTGGGGAAAAGCATCCTCAAGAACGAAAGGGAGTTCAACGTCAAGGCCGGGCTTGGGGCCGAGCATGACAGGGTCCCCGAATTCTTCAAGAGGGAACCCCTGCCACCCCATAACATCACCTTCCTGGTCAAGGATGGCGACCTGGACAAGGTGTTCAACTGGTAGCCGAACCGGTTCGAGGTCATTTACACGACCTCTTCCGTGAGGCAGGGGGCTAAAGAGGAAAAAGCGGGGAGGCCCGGCCTCCCCGTTTTTCTTCGCGCTGGCCTCAGGGTGTTTCCCCATGGACAAGGACAACAAACCAAGTCTCCGATTGATCGTGAAGCAGGGGGTCATCCCCTTCTTCTTTCCCCTGCTCCAAAAGGGGGTGCTCATCGAAGCCCGGCTGGGGTGCAACATCAGGTCTTTTGTCCACGAGCAGTTGGGTTTTTCCAACGAATACATCGACCAGAGAATCCAGACCTTCTTTCTGGACGGCAAAGCCGTGGATGACATCGATTCCGCCTTGATCCCGGATCGAGCCACCCTTGCCCTTTCCGCTTCCATGCCCGGCCTCCTCGGCGCCACCCTTCGAAAGGGGAGCTACTACGCCGCGATGCGGAGCGCCATTTCATACACTCCGGCAAAAACGAGCCCGCTCCCCAGCCGAGGGATGGTAACGGTGAAACTCTTCAACCTTCTGATCAGCGAAATGGGGGCGGTCATTCTGGGCCGGGGCGTTTGGGTTGAGGGAAAAGACCTTCAGGAATTCCTGTCAAAGCGGTCAAAAGCCTTCTGGTCAGGATGTTTGGAAATCGCTGCCTGGGGGAACAAGACAGACCCTTCAGGGTTGGCCGGAATAACCTGGGAGGGCATGGTTTTTCTGAAAGTTCGGGAGGCCTGACTAACCGCCTGCCACAGGAGGGAAAACGCCCAGCCTGTCCCCGTCATGCAGGACCCGTTCAGTGCTGGCGTGGGTTCCGTTCAAGAAGATGAGTTTTACGACGTCTGCGGGAACGTTCAGGCTTTCCAGGAGTTCTCCGATCGTTGTTCCCTCTTCCACCTCCATCCCCTGCATGACATCACCACCTTCGAGTTCGGGCATATAACGGGCAAGGGAAGCGTAAAGCTTGATTTCGACCCTCATGGTTCAAACGCCTCCTCAGGTTGACCTCTTTTTAACCATATGCTGAAAAGGTGTCAACTCAGGGGTACGGAATTATTCCGATGACGAAAGGCCTGATCCATTCTATACTAACGGTTTGTGAGGGGAGGCGGACTTTTCATCAGCCAGAGAGCTGGGGTATTGGAATGCTCGAATACGGGAGTCCACATGAAAGAGACTGTCAAAATGGAAAAGCTGATTCAGGCTCGCTCTAAGTCGATAAAGGATCTGACCGGACAGGATGTGCGAATTCTTTACGAAGACGATGCCCTCAGGATAAGCGAAGAGGCTGGACTGGGCATTCACTGGGTGTACCTGGAGAGCCTCAAGAACGGGATTTACCCCTACCGCTACATCCGCAACCGGCAGATCATTTCACTCCAGGAACAAATCCGCCTGGCTGAGGCAAGGGTGGCGGTGATCGGGCTGGGAGGGCTCGGCGGCCAGGTGGTTCTCCTGCTGGGCCGTGTCGGGGTCGGCCACCTCGTGGTGGTGGATCGGGATTTATTCGACGAGACCAACCTCAACCGCCAGGCCCTGAGCACCAGAGACAGCCTCGGGCAGCCGAAAGCCCTGGCAGCGGTCGATAGCCTTGAGAAGATCAACCCTGCCGTCACCGTGACGCCTCACGAACTGAGGCTGGATGGGTCGAATGCCCGAGGGATTCTCGCCGGCTCCCATGTCATCGTGGATGCCCTGGACAGCGTCGCAGACCGCCTTCTGCTGCAGAAGGAGGCCAAGGAGCTCAAGATCCCCATGGTCCATGGGGCATTGGCAGGCTTCCATGGACAGGTCATGACCATCTTCCCTGAAGATCAGGGGCTCGACCTCATCTATGGAAACGGTGCCACGGGGGTGGAGGCAAAGGAACGGCCTGAGGCGGTCCTGGGTGTCCCCGCTCTGACCGCATCCTTCATAGCGAACCTGGAGGCCATGGAGGTGCTCAAAATCCTCCTGAACCGGGGAAGATTATTCAGGAACATGATCCTCTTCGTCGACATGGAGGACGCTGTCCTCACTCCTTTTACCCTCTAGCAGGTGGCTGTAAAAGCCCCCGTTTCCAGGCTGCTCAAGAACGCCTGGATACAAGGCGACACTTTCAGTAACGAGTGACGAGAGAAAAACACCGACATCTCACTTCGTCACCTGTCGCTCCCTTGAGACGATGAGGGCAACGCGTTAGATGGGTGTTTTTCACCACTCTTTGTAGGCCGGGAGGGACCCCTTACAAATGCAAATCATACGAAAATCCTGCGCCCAGGGTGCAAAAGAGGCTTCAGGCCTGACCGTGGTCATTGACGTTTTCCGGGCTTTTTCCTGCGAGCCCCTCTTCTTTCGCTTTGGAGCGGCCAAAGTGGTGCTGGAGTCCGACCCTGAAAAGGCCATGGCGCTAAGAAAACAGCATCCCCAGTTGATCCTCGTGGGGGAACTCAACGAAGTTCCCCTGGAGACTGCCGACCTGGGCAACTCACCGACTGAAATCATGCTGAAAGGGGAAGAGTTTTTCAGAGGAAAAACCGTGATCCACCGGACGACCGCAGGGGTCACGGGTGCTGCGACGGTCCTTGAACGTGCTGAGGAAGCGGTCCTCGGCAGTTTCATGACGGCCAGGGCCATCGCCTCCTACCTGCTGAGGAAGAGGCCGGCCCTTGTCACGCTCCTCGCGATGGGGGAAAGGGCCCAAAGAAAAGCGCCGGAAGACGAAGCCTGCGCAGACTATATCGAGCACCTTTTGTCCGGCAAGCCCTACGATCCCGTCCAATCCCTCCGGAGCATGGTTTTCGAGTCAACAGCCCAGAAGTTCCTCAGGGGAGGCAAAGGCTATTTGCCCCCGGAGGACCCGATCTTATGCCTTCAGCGGGATCTGTTCGATTTCTGCCTTGTCGCAAAAAGGCAAGGGGATCAACTGGTGGTCATCAAGGCATCGTGAACGGGCGACCTGGCAAGGGGAACGGTCAGGGGAATCTCTCCCTTGCAGCAGAAGCCGTTGCCAGGCATGGCTTGCGATTATTCCAACTGGTATTCCTTAATCTTGGAAATGAGCTTCGGCCTGCTGATTTCCAGGATCTTGGCAGCCTGAGTGCGGTTTCCATCCGTCAGGTCGAGAGCCTTCTTGATGAGGTCCCGCTCGATGATCCTTGATGCTTTCTTGAGGGACAGGGTCCCCGTGGGAACCATGGGAGAAGGAAGGCTCTGATCCGAGGTGATGGCCGGAGGCAATTCTTCCGGTGTGATCCATCTCCCCTTGGCCAGCAGAACCGCCCTCTCGATCACGTTCTCCAATTCCCTGATGTTCCCGGGCCACGGGTATCCCATCAGGATGGGCATCGCTTCCGATGTGAGCCCCTCGATGTCCTTGCCCAACTTCTTGTTGAACATGTCGATGAAGTACCCTACGAGCAAGGGAATGTCTCCCCTTCTCTCGCGCAGGGGAGGCAGGGCGATGGTCATGACGTTGATGCGGTAGAACAGATCCTCCCTGAACGCGCCCGCTTCGACCTCTTTCCCGAGATCCTTGGACGTGGCGGCGATCACGCGGACATCGATCTTCTTGGACCCCACCCCTCCTAAGGGGCTTATTTCTCCCTCCTGGAGAACCCGGAGAAGCTTTACCTGCAAGGAGGGGGGCATTTCGCCGATCTCGTCAAGAAAGAGGGTCCCTCCGTCAGCCTCGTCAAATCGTCCGGGCTTGTCTTTCACTGCATCGGTGAAAGCACCCCGCTTGTACCCGAACAACTCGCTCTCAAGCAGGCTCTCGGGGATACCGCCGCAGTTGATCGATACCATGGGCCCGGAGGCTCTCGCGCCGTTGTGGTGAATCGCCCTGGCGATCAGATCCTTGCCTGTCCCGCTTTCGCCCACGATGAGAACCGTGGTCTTGTGGTCCGCCACCTTGCTCACCAGATCGAAGACATGCCGCATCGCTTCACTCCTGGCAATGATATTGCCGAAAGAGTAACGTTGCTCGATTCGCTTGATCTTCTTCTGGAGGCTCAGGTTTTCCGCCTTCAGCCGCTCCCGCTCTTCCGCCTTTTTCAGGGTGAGGAGGACTTCATCGCTCTTGAAAGGTTTTGAAATGTAGTCATAGGCGCCGACCTTCATCGCCTCCAGGGCGTCGTCGATGTTCCCGTAGGCGGACATCATGATGAAAGTCTGCTCAGGATAGGTTTCCCTGGCTTTTTTCAGGAAGGTCATGCCGTCCATTTTGGGCATCCTGAGATCACAAAGGATGCAGTCGAATTCATTCTGTTCAAGCTTTTCGAGAGCTTCAGCGCCGTCCACCGCCGTTTCAGCCAAGTAGCCAGCCTTGGTCAGCATGGTCTGAAGCATATGACGCATATTCAGCTCATCATCCACCACAAGCACACGCTTTCCAGACATCATGCCTCTGATCGACCTCCCTGATTCTGATTCTGACCGCCCGTGAGGGGAAGGGTGACGATGATGGTTGCTCCTTTTCCTGCCGTGCTTTCAGCGCGGATCGCCCCCCCCAGTCCCTCCACGATTCGGTAGCAGACGGAAAGGCCGAGGCCGGTCCCCTTCCCAGGCTCCTTTGTTGTGAAGAAGGGATCGAAAATACGGGTCAGATCCCCTGCCGGGATGCCCTTGCCCGAATCGGAGAACCGGATTTGAATCGTTTTGCCGAGGTTCTCGGTGGTCACGTCCAGGTTTCTCTCACCCCCACCGTCCCCTGCTGTTTCCTTCTCCGCCATCGCGTCCGCTGCATTCAGGATGATGTTCAGGAAGACCTGCTGCAGCTGGCCTGGATCAGCCAGGACAACATCGTCTTCGGCCA
>JAGUZM010000055.1 GCA_020060805.1 Deltaproteobacteria bacterium
CACCGTTGGATCCGTAAAAGAACAGGCCCACAGGGATACTGAGGATGGAGAGCCAGCGCACCCGGTTATTATCCTGTTGGCGATCCTTCTCAGTATAGGTAGTTTGTCCTAAAGCCATAAGCCGGTAAATTTTCCTTCTGGTAATCCCGGGATCCTGGGACCAGCGAATGATTTCCCCCCGCAAGAGGTAATAGGTTTCCAGGACGTAGATGACGAGCATGGCCACGGTGAATATGACCATCCAGGTGATCATTGATTTGAAATTGGGCCTGAAAAGCAGACCATACATGCGCAGCGAATGACCCACGTCCAAGGTGATGATGATCATCTCGGCGATGATCGTCACGACGACGGCAAAGGCTGACAACGGGCCTATACCGTAAAATATCTTGAACCTGAAAACATAGGTCAGTATGGTGATGAGAAAGGCCCCAGCCGTCAGTCCCAGGAAAAAAGTGTAGAGTGCCACCCAGAGACCCCAAGGAATGTACGAGCCAAGAGCCAACGTGGACTTACCATACAGAAAGAACTTGATAAGGCCCCAGGAACCTACGGCCAGGCCCAAGACAGCCACACCAACGAGAGTCCTAAAAAATTTCTCACTCATCTCTTACTCCCTTCCTTCCTATAGACCGAATACCGATCCCAGTTGCTCACCCTCCCTTCCGGCTTCTCTACTTGAGATAATAGACGGCAGGGTGGGTGCCCAACTCCTCCTTGAGGCGGTATACCCGGGGAGAGCCGATCATCTCGAATACCAGGCTCTGGGGGTCGGTGCGATCGCCGAAAATAGTGGATCGGCCAATGCAGCTGGTCGTACAGGCCGGTAGCATGCCCACGGCCAAGCGGTGTAGACAGAAATGGCACTTGCGGGCATTGCCTATGGGCGAACCGTGGCCGCGCTCCGGCCATTTCCTGCCGTACTCAGCGGCTGGGCGGGATTCATAGCCCTTGGCCGCGGCTTTGCGACCAAAGAGCTTCCCCTGGGAATCCGGGGTGTCGGTGGTGTACCACTCCCCATAATCCGAAGTCCGGGCCCCATATGGACAAGCCACCAGGCAGTATCGACAGCCCATGCATTTGTTGTAGTCGATGACCACCGCCCCCTGCTCGTTCTTCCAGGTGGCGGTCACTGGACAGCACTTGGTACAGGGCGGGTTCTGGCAATGCAGGCAGGGCCGTGGAGTGAACACCCGCCGGACATGGGGAAATTGGCCCACTTCCTCCTCCAGCACCACCCGGTAAACCACCCCGGGAGGCAGACTGTTCTCTGTAATGCAGGCGATGGTGCAGGCGTGACAGCCGATGCACTTGGCCAGATCAATCACCATGCCCCACTTGATGTCCTCGGGTTTTTTCCCCTGTGCCCGCTTGAGATCCCGCTGCATGCGGATCAAGGGGTCCTCGACTGGTAGATCTCTCGCCATAACGGCCTCCCTGTCTGAGCATTATAGGCTCTTTCACGATTCAAACTTGATGACTTCAGACGCCATACCGCCAGTCATCGTATGGCAAAAGGAATGCCATTTTGGCTGGAGGATGCGTTTTTCTGCAAGGAGCGTTGTTCGATTTGTGATTAACCATATGAAATGGTTTAAAAAGATCTGCGAATCATAAAGGAGTTGGACAGAACAAATACGATCGCTGACTTACGGCATGAGTCACGGACACCTTCCCTTCAAGAGTCCGGGTCCAGGACACAATTTGGAATAGAGCCCGATTCATAAAAATAACGAGATGTTAACCGTGTCCTGATTTAGGACAAAACCCCATTTCAGAAGCTTGAAAGGGCGACCGAGAAAAGGGGAATCTCAGTGTCCCCCCTTTCCATCCCTTTACTTTGATTCCAGCTCCTACGATTCCGCCTCCCTCTCGTGTTTAAGGAGTGAAAAAAGATCAGACCCAACAAGAAACGCAAGGGTAGAGGCACCCACCACACCCAGGACAACGGACCATTCCATGAGGCTAGGAAAATAGTCGTAATTGAGATGCGGTCCGGTATAGGCGTTCGCCAGTCCTTGCAGCTCAGGGACGGTGAGCGCGGGAAACACGATGTTGGCCCGGGCCACGACGAATCCCAGGAGTACCAAGAAACCCATAGCGCCTGCCCAGAAGCCGTTCTTCGCCAGCTTAGGCTGGACGAGGACGATGATCGGGAGCACGGTCCCCAACCCTATCTGAAGGAACCAGAAGGCCCACCAGTAGCGACCGTAAAGGACCGCATCGACAGCGGCCACGTTGTCGGGCATTCCTCCGTAAATGGACTGGGAAAAATCCGACCAAAGGAAATACACCTTGATCAACGACAGGGCCACGGTGGCAATGCTCAGCACCCACAGCTGTTGGGGGACACGTTCATCGTTTTTTGGGGCGAACCACCCCAAAACGAGCAACATGAACGCCGCACCCGTGGCCAGAGAGAAGATCGGGAATTGGGCGGGGAAAAGGCCAACATGCCAGAAAGGCCGGCTGGCGTTCACTCCCAGCAGCGCGCCAACCCCGCCACTCAGGATAAAAGCCAAGAATAGTCCGAAGGCGAACAAGGGCTTAACCCAAAGGGAGTCAGGCTTCCGGAATACAAGCCACAAGGAAAGCAGGGTCAGAGGCAAAAACAAGCTGTAGCCCCACACCATCTGAGCCAGGAGTGAGCCGAAGTTGGGCATGAGATAAACTTTCCAGATGCGCTCCATGTGACCCAAATCCATACCGATCGTAGCCAGGGCGGCAGGCATCGTGACGATCGCGCCCCAGAGGGCAGCCTTTCCGGTCCCCTTGAAGAGTTTAACGCCGAAAAGGTACTCCAGGCTGGCGATCATGTAAGAACCTGTCGAGACGCCGGCAAAGAAGAGGTACATGGCGACCCACAGGCCCCAAACGACATAGGATCCATAGTTCACGTCACGTTCGCCGACAAACAGGCGGGTGATGATCCCGTAGATCCCAAGGAGCAACAACAAGCAGCCGACACCGTAGGTTAATCGCTTAAGAATCATCTTTCCCTCCATCCCTGATCACAGCTGATCCTTGATACAAAAAACGCCAGGCTTCATGTTAGACCTTGATCAGTTTTACCTGGGTTTGATAAAACACGGCACTCCCTCCCACCGGATCCACCAAGCCGGTGTTTTTCAAAACAGGATCTACACGCATGGCTGCATTGGCATGGACGCCCGTTGCACGGCGTCTGTCCCCCGGGACCTTGACACCGTCTATGACCACATCCCCTGCCCCGTATGACCAATGCCCGTGACCGAGGGAAAAGCCCACCACCCCGGGCCTCATTCCCTCCATGACATGGACACGCCCTATCATCGGTTTCTTCCTGCCGTTGCCGAGATCCCAGTTCCCTTCCGTGTTGGTGGCCGAGACGACCCTCACACGGTCCCCCTCCTTCAGTTGCAGCCGCTCAGCATCCAGTTTCGAGAGGTCAATGGGATTTTCGGGACGCACGGCTTGGAGCCAGTAATTTCCGGATGTATGGCTCTTGGTCTGGGTAATGGATCTGTAGGTGATGAGCGTCAGATCGTAACCGGACGATTCGTCCTGGATCGGGCGCCCGAGGCAGTCCCGGGGCCCTTCGATGTAGTCCGCATGGCCCAAGTAAGGTTTTCCCGTCATCGAATATTTCGTCTTCACGAGCTTATCAAAATAGATCCCCACGAGTTTCCCGTATTTGTTGGACATCTGCCCATCCTTATAGGCTTGGGCATAGCTTTGAAACCGGCCACCCCGGTTCAGCACCTGTACCACGTGGGGCCACAGGTCAGGGCCTACCACCGATTTCCAACGGTCTGCGTCAAAAACCGTGGCAGGAAGATGTCGCCGGGCCTTCTCGAATATCTTGATTTCCTCCGCATTTGCGGCCCTCACCCTTTCAGAACCGTCCGGTTTGTCGCCAGCAGCAATGTTTGCCACCATTCTCAAGTACATGTCTTCATCCCGCCTCAGGTGGAGGCCGGGACCAAAAGCATCCTGACCAAAGCCGGGTAGCTTCAGCTTTTCCGCCAGCCCAAGCACCAGGGATTCTGTGGACAGGGGCATCTTCTCGCCATATACCGTCACTGTGTCCGTCATGGGTTGTGCCACAGGTTGCCGGAATGGAGCTACTTTTGGGGTGACAGAGGGGTGTGAACCGGAAAACTCCCAGCGCTCCAGATAAGTCAGGTCAGGAAAGATGTAATCGGCATACATGGTGGTTTCGCCGATGACGATGTCAGAAGCGAAAATGAGTGGGATCCTCTTGGGATCTGAGAGGATCTCAATCAGCTTGTGGCCTGCGGGCAGGGAGTAGACCGGC
>JAGUZM010000562.1 GCA_020060805.1 Deltaproteobacteria bacterium
AAAAGGCTCTGGATGATGCGAACGAGAAAATCGCCGACATCATGAAGAAGTAGACCCTTTCAAGCCCGAGGGACGGGTGAAGGGCCCCTCCCTCGGGATGCGATTCCGAGCATGTTCGTCTTCACGCCGGATGGTCCGGCGAAAAACCCGCTCCGGGGGAAGAAAGCACGTCCCGATGCCGACCAAGAGAGGAAGACCAAAGTACATCAAGCAGCAGGAACGGTTCGGCTATGCCATGATCACCCCCACCATGCTGTTCCTGTTTGTGATGGCCGCTTTCCCTCTGGCGGTGTTGATCGTCATGAGCTTTTTCCGGATCGACCTGACCTTTCCTTCGGGGAATCGCTTTTTCGGGTTCGGGAACTACGTTCAGATGATCCATGACGACCGGTTCTGGCATGCCATACGCTTGACCGCCATCTACACGGTCTCCACGGTTTTCCTCCAGGTGGTCACAGGCTTGGCCCTGGCCATGGCTTTTTTCAGAGGGTTCCGGGGGGAAGGGATCCTTCGGGTCAGCGTGCTTCTGCCCATGATCCTGGCCCCCGTGGTGGTGGGCCTCGCCTTCAGGACGATGATCATGACCCCCGAGTACGGCATTCTGGATTACGCATCCATCCTGCTGGGTTTGGGCTCCAAGCCCTGGCTGGTCGATCCAACCTGGGCCCTTGTCTCAGTCATCATCATTCACACCTGGCAGTGGACGCCCTTCGCGTTCCTGGTTTTTCTGGCCAGCCTGAACGCCATTCCGCCCGATCCCCTTGAAGCCGCCCTGATGGATACGCGAAACGGCTGGCAGCGCTTCTGGCATGTGATCCTGCCCATGATCCGGCCGGCCGTCGTGATCGTGATCATCTTTCGAACCATGATCGCCCTCAGGGCTTTTGCCGCCATATTCTCCGCCACGGGCGGCGGGCCTGGCACGGCAACGGAAATATTGAACCTCTACGCCTACCGGGAATCCTTCAATTCCCTCAACCTGGGTTATGGTTCGGCCTTGGGAACGGTTCTTCTGCTGATCACGGTGGGCGTTTCGATGGTGTTCTTCAGGATGAGAAAATCACGGATGTGAGGATGGAGGTTGTTGAAAGTGGGCTATAGGGAGGAATCCCAGTTTCTGAAGGTCCTGCGGTCTGCGCTGGTGTACAGCCTTTTCATCCTGATGATCCTCGTCTGGGCCTTCCCGGTGATCTGGGTCATCATGACCTCTTTGAAAAGCCGGACAGAGATATTCACCATACCCCCGACCATCTTTTTCGACCCGACGTTGGAACACTATGCCGCAGCCCTCACGGCCCATGAAATCCTTCCAAGCATCCTCAACAGCTTGCTCATCGCCTCGGGAGCGACGATCGTGACCCTTCTGATCGCCGTTCCCGCGGGGTATGCTTTTGCCCGAATTCGCTTCCCCTTCCGGGACAGGCTCTCTTTCTTTGCCCTGCTGGCCCAGATGGCACCGCCCATCGGCCTCATCATCCCCTGTTTCCTCCTTCTCAGCCGGGTGAGGATGCTCGACACGTACACGGGCCTGATCGCGGTCCACATGACCCTCACCGTTCCTTTCAGCATCTGGCTGATGATCACCTATTTTCAGGACCTTCCTCCTTCGTTGGAGGAAGCGGCGACCGTAGACGGGGTTTCACCATTCAACGTCTTCTTCAAGGTGGTGCTTCCGAATGCCTGGGGGGGGGTCGGCGTCACGGCCATATTCGCTTTTATCGAATCTTGGAACGAGTTTCTCTACGCCGTTGTCCTCACCGGGCTGAGGACCAAGACCGCACCCGTGGCCATCTTCGGGTTTTTGGCAGCGGAAGAAAGCCGCTGGGGGCCCTTCACGGCCACCGGGGTGATGATCATGGCGCCGGTCATCATCGTGGCGCTCCTCGCTCAGCGCCAGATCGTTAAAGGGATGACCTTGGGCGCGACCAAGGGGTAGGTCATGTCGATGACGAACAGGCGGCCTGAGGCAGCCTGTTCGTCCGCAGGAGGTCTTGATGAGAAAAAAAGCAAGAAGGCTACTCATGTTGGGACTGGATGCAGCCCTTCCGGACCTGATCACCCGTTTTGTTGAGGAGGGAAGCATGCCCAATGTCAAGGTTCTCATGGATCGGGGGTTCTTCTCCCGGATGATCACCACGTTTCCGCCCCTGACAGCCGCTGCGTGGGGGGCGATCACCTCAGGCGCGGGCCCCGGCACCGCCGGGATTCCCAGCCTCATGGTCCACGAGCCGGGGGAACCCCTGGACAAGTGGTACACCTCTTTTGACCGGCGCATGCTCAAGGCGGAAACGCTGTGGGAAGCCGGGGCCAGAGTCGGGCTGACGACCCTTCTCATGAACTGGCCTGTCACCTACCCACTGGGCGTCGAAAAAGGCATTCAACTTGCTGCCTCCCTCAACCCGCCGTTCCGTTACTTTTACATGCCCCTGTGGGACATCGCCTCCTCTTCGATCTTCTCCACGAGGAAAGAGCGCTGTAACCAGGTCCCGGGCCGGGCTGTGGAGGTCACCCTCGCACCCGCTTCAGGGTGGTCCAACATGCCGGCCCACTCCGGCTCTCCCCTTGAAATCACCATCGACGTACCCCCGACCTATGCCAAGGGCCGGAAATACCACGTGTTGGTCCTTGATTCCAAAGATCACGGCTACGACAAGGTGATCATCTCGCCCTCCAAGGATGGCTCGCAAAAAGTGGCGGAACTGCGCGAGGGAGAGCGGTGCCCCTGGATCCAAGAGAGATTCGTGGATTCTCAGGGCAAAGAAAAGCTGGGACGGTTTTATTTCCACCTGGTGAGGCTCGGAGGCCGCGATGATTTCCGGCTGTACCAGAGCGCGATCAACACCGCCGAGGGGATCACCGTTCCTGCGGAGCTGACCGAAGAGCTGATCAGGGCGGCCGGACCCTACATGGAAGTGGATGACCCCTGGGCCTACATGGACGGGTGGGTAGGCATTGATTTTTACATGGATCAACTCACCCAGCATAATGACTGGTGGGAGAAGGCGACCCGGTTCGGCCTCGGCAAGATAGACTGGGACATGGCCTTCAGCTGGGTTGGAACGATCGATCACGTCCAGCACGTCCTCTACGGCGGGATCGATCCAAAGTGCAGCTACTACAACGCCAAGGATGCTCCCGGTATCATGGCCCACATCCGGCGGGTGTACGGGGAAGTGGACGAGCGGATCGGCCGCATCCTTCAGGATGTGAACCTCGACGAGACCCTGGTCTGTATCGTCTCAGACCACGGCTTTTCATCCATCGAACAGAACCCCTACCTGAAGCACCATCTTGCCAAGGCGGGGCTCCTCCATTTCGAGCTCGACCATGAGACGAGGGAGATGAAAATCGACTGGTCAAGGACCAAGGCCTATCCCCTGGAACCCTGTCACGCCCATATTTTTGTCAACCTCAAGGGCCGAGACCCTGACGGGATCGTTGAGCCCGGGGACTACGAAGAGGCTCAGGAGGAGATCATCGACGCCCTCCTGTCCATGCGCGACCCGGTCACCGGTCACCGCGTGGTGGAAATGGCCATACCGAAAAGAGAGGCGGGGACCCTGGGCGTTTTTGAGCAGCAGGGATTCGATCGCATCGGCGATGTGCTTTTTGCCCTGAAACCTCAGTACATGGCCAACCCCTTCGTCTATCCGGCCTCTGTGCGGTACCGTGACGGCACGGAGCGGCTGATCACAAACCTGGAAGGTTTTGAGCCTGCGAAGCTTCACCGGAACTTCACCGGTGTTCACCTCTGCCTGCCTGCGTGCAGGGAGATGCACGCCGCGGTCCTCATGGCCGGCGGGGGTGTCGGTCGGGTGCACCGGAAGATCCCCATGAGCGTGACCGACCTGGCTCCGACCATCGCGTACCTCCTGGGATCCCCCGTGCCCAAGAACGCGGAAGGGAATGTGCTGAAAGAGATGTTCGAGGTGTAGGTGAAGCCGAACCTGAGAGAAAACGGCGTGGGGAAAATCACCATGCAGGAGATCGCAGTGATTGCAGGGGTATCGCTGGCCACCGTTTCCAGGAGTATCCATTCCCCTCACCTCGTCAAGGCGGAAACCCTGCAGATGATCCGGCGGGTGATGGAAGAGACCCGCTATGTTTACAACGCCACGGCCGGCGATTTCTCAAAAAAGAGGTCGAGCGTCATCGGGGTGATCATTCCGACGACCAAGGGCGCCATATTCGCCAACTCAACCCTGGTCATCCAGGAAAAAGCCCAGGAGAAGGGGTTCTCCGTGATCATGGCGAGCACGGGGTATGACACCGAGGCGGAGTTGCGGCTTCTGCGCCATTTCCAGGAGAGACGGCTCGCCGGCGTGATCCTGACAGGCTTCAGCATCGGCCATGAGAGGGCGATTGAAGATCTGGTCCAGAGCGGCATTCCCTGTGTCGTGGTGTGGGAAGCGCTCAGGAACAGCACCTTGAGTTATGTGGGTTTCGATAATTTCAAGGCCGCCTACTCCATGACGGATTACCTGATTAAACTCAAGCACAGGGACATCGGCCTCATCCTCGGGCCCTACACGAAAGTGGGGCGGGCGAGGAAGCGCCTTGAGGGTTATCGGGCCGCTCTGGAGGAAAATGGGATCCCCTTCGATCTTTCCCTGGTGATCGAAAAGCAGCCGACCCTGGCGGAGGGCAAGGAGGCGATGGGGGCCCTCCTCTCATGGGAGCGACGGCCGAGCGCCGTTTTTGCCGCGAGCGACATGCTGGCCATCGGCGCCCTGGTTGCGGCAAGAGAAAAAGGCTTGCAGGTTCCTCGTGACATTTCGGTGGCAGGGTTTGATGACATCGATTTCGCCGCCTATTGCAACCCGCCCCTCACCACGGTGAGGGTGCCTGCGAAAGAAATAGGAGAAACGGCGGTGCAGGTCCTGTTGGAGATGATCGAAGGGAACTCGGACAAGGGCCGGCAGATCGCCCTCGAGACCGAGCTTGTGATCAGGGCGTCCTGCGAAGAATTCAGGTCGCCCTGGGAGTAAATTGCTCATGGGAGGAGAATATGCAGGAGATTTTGCTGGACTACGGTGACACCCGGATGCCGGTGGAATTGCCCGATTCCGCCGTGGTCGTGCGCTATGGGAAAACTTACTCGGACCCTCCTCAGGTGGATCCGCAGGGTGCGACAAAGAAGGCCCTCGAGAAGCCCCTGGGCTTTCCGCCCCTGCGCGAGCTCGGGGGGCCTGATAAGAAGGTGGTCATCGGGTTTCCGGATCGGGTGAAGGGAGGGTTTCAACCGAACGCTCACCGCCGAGTGGCAATCCCCATCATCGTGGAAGAACTCCTGAAGGGAGGGACAAAGCTTGAAAATATCACCCTCCTTTGCGCCCCGGGATTGCACAGGAAGAACACGTTGGAAGAATGGTACGGGTACCTGGGGAAAGAGGTGGTCAACCTGTTCTGGCCGGGGCGATTGATCAATCACGATGCCGAAGCCCCGGATCTCTGTGATTACGGGACAGATGACATGGGCAACGTCGTGCAGTGCAACAGGATGATGGCGGAGGCCGATCTCCCCATCGTCATCGGTCACTGTGCGGGCAATCCTTACGGGGGGTACAGCGGCGGGTACAAGATGATCGTCACCGGGCTGGCGGGGTGGCGTTCTATTGCGTCCCACCATTGTCCTGCCACGATGCATCGCAAGGATTGGCTCGGCGCTTCCACATCGTCCCAGATGAGGAAGCAGTTCAAGTCCATCGGCCAGGCGATGGAAAAGGGAAACGGCAAACCGTTCTTCGGCGTGGATGCAGTCATAGGGCAATTCTCTCAGGTTCTTGAGGTCAAGGCAGGTCGGCTGGACCTCGTCGAGGAGGCCACTTGGCCCCTGGCCGACCGGAGAACGAACGTTCATCTGGATGCCAGGGAGGGAGCGGATATTTTGGTGATGGGCTTGCCCAGAAACTTCCACTACGGGCCGGGGATGGGGACGAACCCCATTCTTATGAGCCTGGCCATCGGCGGGCAACTGGCTCGCTGCTGGCACGCGTTTCGGGAAGGAGGGATCATCATTGCCGCTTCTGTTTGCGACGGCTGGTTCAATCCCAACTGGTTTCCTTCATACCAGGAGACCTATGAAGCGCTCCAGAAGTTCTGCACCGCTCCTGAGTTTCTCGCATCGGAGGAAGCCCTGAGGATAGCCTCGGACATCGAATACCGCTTCAAGTATTCGAACGCCAACACCTACCACCCATACCATGCCATGTCCATGATCAGTGGAGGCAGCGTGCCCCACCTCTGGACTTCCGGCGTCTTTGTCGTGGGGGCCAAGGACCCAGGGTACGCAAGGGGGATGGGTTTCATTCCGGTGAGCACTTTCAAGGAAGCCATGGATCGAGCAAAGAAAATCGTCGGCTCAAACCCGCGGATTCTCTGCACGCCCGAATGTTTTTCGGGCGGTGTCCCGGTTCATCTTTACCTCAAATAGGGGAAGCCGCGGAAATCGAAAGGGCCGATCGCGGGATTTGAAGGGACGCGGCCGTGACTGAAGGTCAGGGGAAGAAGAGGGTGAAAGGAAAGAGCGATGGCTGAGGTAAGACTGAGAGATGTCTCCAAGGCTTTCGGTAAGGTGATCGCCGTGGACGGGTTCAGCATCGACATCGAAGACGGCGAGTTCATTGTCCTTGTGGGACCGTCCGGGTGCGGCAAAAGTACGGTGCTCCGTGCCATCGCGGGCCTTGAAGAGATCACCTCGGGAGAGATACACATCGGCGGCCGTCTCGTGAACGACGTTCATCCGAGGGACCGGGACATCGCCATGGTGTTCCAGAACTATGCCCTCTACCCGCACATGAACGTGCACGAAAACATGTCTTTTTCCCTGAAGCAGCGAAAAATCGTGAAACACGAAATCGACAGGATCGTCGGAAACACCGCAAAGCTCCTGGGCATTCACGAACTGCTCGAGAGAAAGCCGCGACAACTGTCCGGGGGGCAGCGGCAGAGGGTCGCCCTCGGCAGGGCGATCGTCCGGAGCCCTCAGGTCTTCCTGTTCGACGAACCCCTGTCCAACCTGGATGCAAAACTGCGCATCGTCATGCGTGCCGAACTCCTGGACCTCCACCAGAAGCTGAAAACGACGAGCATCTACGTGACCCATGACCAGGTCGAGGCGATGACCATGGGAGACAGGCTCGTGGTGATGAACCAGGGTCGGATCCAGCAAGTGGACACACCTCAGAACCTCTATGATAACCCTGTGAACAAGTTTGTTGCCGGTTTTATCGGGTCTCCGCCCATGAACTTCATCGACTGTTCGGTCGCAACGGAAGGTGAGAACATCCTTTTGAAAACCGGCACGATGGCCCTTCAGGTTCCTCGATCCAAGGCATCCCACCTTGCACCGTATGCCGGGAAAGAGGTGATCATGGGGTTGAGGCCGGAGCACATCTTGGATCATGCTTCAGCAGAGGACAGGGAAAGGGGAACAACTTTTTTCGCTTCGGTCTGGATGGTAGAGCCTCTCGGTTCCGAGAAACTGATCCATCTTCGGTGCGGCGATACCACCCTGGTGGTGAGATCTCTTTCTCAAGCGCCCATGCGGGGGGGCGAGAAACAGGAATTCACTGCCCAGATGGATCGGGCCTACATTTTCAACAAGGACACGGAGAAACTGGTCTTCACTTCTTAGGGGGAGTTTGTATGAAACCCATCGGTTTGATCGGTGCGGGCGTCATGGGTTTGAGCGCCGGGCGAAAAGTCCTGGAGGCGGGTTTTCGGCTTTTCGCTTATGAT
>JAGUZM010000218.1 GCA_020060805.1 Deltaproteobacteria bacterium
CAGAGAATGACTCTCAATAGTATGGGCGATGAGTATCAACCTATGACCGTCTCAAACTAACACCTTTTTTCTCTTGATCTGTCTGGAACAGTACATAGGAAAACATTCAAAGCTAAACGAGTGCTTGTTATGACGAAGCCCCTGGTGAAGGCTGACTTTGTCATGCCGTAGCTTAAGCGAACGCGGAAGCCCCATCATATTTTGCACCAAACAACACACTATCCTCAAAATCAATTCCCTCTCTGGTTTGTGTAGTCCGCCCTCTGAATAGTCCCCTTGGCAAGAGAAGGCCTTACAACTGTTGGACGGCTTTTGTCTCTTTGCGAATAATCAGAAACAACTGCTCGAAGATTGCATCTGCAGCTGCTCTCTTGGCATTCACATCGTCCAATGATAGCTCCTGTCCAGCCATTGCCACATTTTTGGCACGTCTCAGCTCCGTGAACACTGCATCATGAGCCGTACTCAATTCACCGGCGAGACGATGGGCCGTTTCTTCAGATGACAGCAGGCCAATCCAAGCAACACCCTCGTTCAACTTGCAGATGGCGTCAGTGAACTCTTTGGAGTCCACGATTTCGTTCATGGTCGCTTTCCATTTCTCCGGCCGGTGTTCGAGGAGAAGGACAATGTCGACGACGGCTCCCTGCACTTGGCGATAGGCTCCGAGAAATGCAACGTACTGTTCGATCCGACGATCTCGCTCGTTGCGTTGTGAAATGCGATTAGCTTCGGCACGTTGAGCCTCAAACTCGAGCTGCTTCAGCTTAACGTCCTTCCTGTTGCTCAGATTTGTCACGATAATCGTAATCAGACCGCCAAGCAACGTCCCAATTAGACCGTAAATCGCAGCATCCAATTGACTTCTCCCTTGTACTCGGTACCAGCCCTAGGTCCGTCTAACGAGACGGAATTGAACAGCAACCGCAGACGGCATCCGGTGAGCGAACGCTTGCGTTCGATCACATCTTAGGGCCTGTGGCCGTTAGCCTCGTTCAGGCGGAGGTTCAACTACGGCCTGGGTCGGACCAAGCTGAGTTATTAATTATTCATCTTTAATGTTCCGGCAATAGGTGTTTTCAAAGCCTGTATCGTCGCTTTCTCCCTTGGAAAAATCCCCATAGTAAGCAAATGCCTCCCGGAGCTGATACCCCTCACAGCCTTCTATGATATCTCTCCTCTTGGCCCGCGAAACCGCAACAGTGCGTTCACATTTTCAATAAAAGACCAGTTCCCCACGGCGATAGGGCGTGTCCATCCTCCTGGCGCTCATTCTGCTAATTTTGCTCGAACTTTAATCTTTCGGCCGTTCTCGAACGATGGTTCTCCCATAGGCGTCCTTCGCGACTGGTTTCCACTCGTGAGACCCGGAGTCGATCTTGTTTTGGAGTGAACGGGTTGCAGCTTTCGATCCAGCCTGCCCTATCTCTGGGGCGTTGTATTGCTGCACCCGGTAGCGCTTGCCCCCGTAGCGAAAAGTGTCGCCATCAATGGCTTTAGCACCCTTATAGCTCTGATAACGGGAAGACTTGGAACCGCTTGATCCGCCCTTCCCGCGCGAAAGTGCATCAGACGTACCGATTGATGCCACCAAGACAGCCGCAGCCACAAGTAACAACACAATTTTGGACTTCATAGTTGCCCCATATTGTTTGGGAACATGTGGCGGATCAAAAGGAAGAGCGCAGGCAAGCTTGCTTGTCTACGGGTTTGAATGCTCCATCCACATGTTCGGCGGAAAGATGTTAAGTTCGGAATGAGGTTGAAAGGCCAAGTTGAAAAGCAAAACGCAGGTTGAGCTGTTGGTGGGTGAAGTAACGCGTTGTTATATTTGGGAATCTATATGGAAAGCAGAGGGAGGTCAAGAGGAAAAAGAAAGGGAGAAGGAAGGAGACAGGAGTCAGGAGCCAGAAGACAGAGGGCAGGAGACAGGGGGAATACGACGAAAAGAAGAATGGAATGAAGAGGGGGAAATCCCTCCCCACCTCCCTTTAGAAAAGGGAGGGGTTACCACCCTCACCCAGCCTCTCCCGTCAAGGGAGAGGAGAAAACTTAAAGGAGGGGAGAAAAGGTGGAAATCGGCTAACCTCTCCACAACTTGGAATAGGCTCGTTACGAATCGTTCGGCTGCTGAGGTACTGTCCTCTGCTATAAAGGCAGCGATGTC
Source organism: Deltaproteobacteria bacterium (assembly GCA_020060805.1). Lineage (GTDB taxonomy): Bacteria > Desulfobacterota > DSM-4660 > Desulfatiglandales > HGW-15 > JAHECH01. Next base: position 2,168 of record JAGUZM010000218.1, read on the forward strand.
CTTAAGATCAAGTTTGGCACTGGGAGACCAGATCAGCTTGAGAGCCATTCCTTGAACTCCTCCCGGACCCGCTCATGGTCAACACCCTTACCTTCATCGAGCTCACGGAGACCTTTGCGCACACCTGCCACGAAGTTAATCCTGTCCTGGATATCTTCCCATGTAGCATTATCCGGAAGTTCTTGAATGCTCCTTATCGCTATTTTCTTAGAAGTCATGTTCAAACCTCACTACCCACATTGCGGCATTACGTTACGAATTACGATGACGGGAACTTCTTTTAAAGCGCTCCTTTCACAATAGACGAGGCGATATTGGGGCTTGCGGGGTTGATGTCTATGCTTCTCGTCTTGGGGGCGACCACCAAATCCATATCTTCCAGAGGAATGGCACCAAGCAGCGTTTGGTCACCCATCACCAACGCACCTGCAAAACCCACACGGTTTTTGAAGCGGATTTCGATCGGCCCCACATAAGGTACGAGCTTCCGAGTACCGTCAGCCAGAGTTACCTCCTTCTTGTCAATGTCTTCTAATTGCAGTTGAATTTGAACATGAGGAGGTATACAAAGGTGAACTGCTGCGGTATCAGCCAAAGCCGAGACCTTGACTGGCTCCAATTCGGGCTTTCGAGGATTCTTCAATATGATTTCTGCGTTCACCAATCCCATTTTACACCTCCTTCTAATTTTATTCATCGATCTTCCGCCTAATGCAGCGTTGAGTCAGCGCAAGAAGCTTGCGGTGCCGGAGGCACATGCAAGGAGTGACATGGGCCTCCACTCGCCTGGTTGGCGCCGCTGCCGCCGCGCGGAGAAGTGATTGTCTGGTTTCCTAAGTTTAACAAAATCAGCTCGCAAATTCATCTTATCATTGATAGGTAGCCCCCCGAAATCGGATGATGAACGGGAACGGGATAAAAATGATTGATAGATTGAACGGGAAACGAACCCAGGTTGAGCTGTTGGTGGGGGAAGTAACGCGTTGTTATGTTTGGGAATCTATATGGAACGCGAAGGG